>NVVU01000069.1 GCA_002733485.1 Robiginitomaculum sp. | reverse complement strand
ACGGACGTGACTGGTGTGGTTACCTTGCCTGAGGGCACGGAAATGGTGATGCCTGGCGATAATGTGAACGTCAATGTCGAGCTGATCCAGCCGATTGCCATGGAAGAGAAACTACGCTTTGCCATCCGTGAAGGCGGCCGTACCGTCGGCGCCGGCGTGGTTAGTAAAATTATCGAATAAGACTATCGACAGGTCAGTGCGGCGGCATAGGGGTGTAGCTCAGTTGGTAGAGCATCGGTCTCCAAAACCGAGGGTCGTGGGTTCGAGTCCCTCCGCCCCTGCCAGCCGCAACCATTGATTTGGGCGTAAAATTGGGCGTTCATCGCTCAGGTAAGGAACACAACATGGCGCAAGCCAATACCAARAAACGGACCAATCCCGTCGCTTTTGTGCGTGAAGTACGCCAGGAGGGGCGCAAGGTTACGTGGACAACCTGGAAAGAAACGCTGGTTACCTCCATCATGGTATTCATCATGGTGGCGCTGGCGGCGGCGTTTTTCTTCATTGTGGATCTGACTATCAGCAGTGCTGTCAAATTTATTCTGGCACTGGGGGCGTAAACGATGGCTGACGCAAAATGGTATATTATCAACGCTTATTCCAACTTCGAAAAGAAGGTGGCCGAAGCGATAAAAAGCGAAGCCAAAAATAAGGAACTGGAAGACCTTTTTGAAGAAATTCTGGTGCCAGTCGAGGAAGTGATTGAAGTGCGTCGTGGCCGCAAGGTTACGTCGGAGCGTAAATTCTTTCCCGGTTATGTGCTGGTAAAAATGGTGATGACCGATGATGCCTATCATCTGGTCAAAAATACCCCAAAGGTCACTGGTTTTCTGGGGCAGGGAAATACGCCGCTGCCCGTATCAGATGCTGAGGTGGCGCGCATTGTTGGCCAGGTTGAAGAAGGGGTCGAGCGTCCGCGTCCGACCATCATCTTTGATATTGGCGAGAAAGTGAAAGTGCTCGATGGGCCCTTTCAATCCTTTGAAGGCCTGGTTGAAGAGGTCAACGAGGAACAGGCCCGGCTCAAGGTTGCCGTGTCCATTTTTGGACGCTCCACCCCGGTCGAGCTGGAGTACGAACAGGTGGAAAAACTCTAGGTTTTTTCATTAATCCGTGTGGGAGGCGTGCCAGCAAGACCATAGGTCCGCCGCACCACGCAAACTTATCGCCCTGCCAGGGCAATGGAGTGAAACATGGCGAAGAAAATTGACGGCTATATCAAGCTGCAAGTCCCCGCTGGTGCGGCCAATCCGGCCCCACCAATTGGCCCGGCTCTGGGTCAGCGCGGCGTAAATATTATGGAATTCTGCAAGGCCTTTAACGCCAAAACGCAGGAAATGGAAAAGAACATGCCGATCCCGACCGTGATCACGGTCTATTCGGACAAGTCCTTTACCTTTGTCACAAAAACCCCGCCGGCCAGCTATTACCTGAAAAAGGCGGCAAAGCTTCCCAAGGGAGGGGCTGAGCCTGGTCGCGAAGTTGCCGGCAGCGTCACTATGGCGCAGTGCCGTGAAATTGCTGAAGCCAAGATGGTTGACCTGAACGCGGTTGATCTGGATGCCGGGCAAAAGATTATAGCTGGTTCGGCGCGTTCCATTGGTCTTGAGGTTACGGAGTAAATCATGGCAAAGGTTGGAAAAAGGACGAAAGCGGCTAAAGCCAACGTCGATCGTAAAAAAGCCTACAGCGTCGAAGATGCGGTAGCTCTGGTAAAAAAGAACGCAACAGCAAAGTTTGATGAAACCATCGAAGTGGCCATGAATTTGGGCATTGACCCTCGCCATGCCGACCAGATGGTCCGTGGTGTGGTGCCGTTGCCCAATGGAACGGGCCGCTCGGTGCGTGTCGCGGTTTTTGCCAAGGATGCCAAAGCCGAAGAAGCCAAAAAGGCCGGTGCTGATATTGTTGGTGCCGAGGATCTGATGGAACAGATCCAGCGCGGCGAGATCAATTTTGACAAAGTGATTGCCACCCCGGACATGATGCCACTGGTTGGACGTCTGGGTAAGATCCTGGGGCCTCGCGGCATGATGCCTAACCCCAAAGTCGGGACAGTGACCCCCAATGTGGCCAAGGCCATTGAGGATTCCAAAGGCGGTGCCGTGGAATTTCGTGCTGAAAAAGCCGGCGTGATCCATGCCGGTGTTGGCAAGGCCAGCTTTGATGAAAAAGCGCTTTTGGAAAATGTTCAGACATTTCTGAATGCGGTGTTCAAAGCCAAACCGGCAGGCGCCAAAGGCACGTATGTCAAAAAAATAGCCATTAGCTCCACCATGGGGCCGGGCATTGTAATTGATGTGGCCAAGGCCTCATCGAATTGATTTAAAGAATCCGGGCGTATGCCCGGTTAGGTGCCCTGCGCGTATTGTATGCAGTTCACCACCCTGTCCGAGACCGTAGGGGCCAGTTTTCTGGCTTAAACCTTCCCTGCGCAGACAGAGTGAGAGAGGTTTTCGCTTTCGCAAGAAGGCGGCCACCGTTCGAGCCCTGGGACAGGCAGTCTTGCGCCATCGGGTGCGCGGCAGGCTTGCCGTGAAACTGGTGACGCTTAACTGAGCAGCATTGCTGCTCGAAACGGGAGACCGCAATGGAAAAAGCTCAAAAGAGCGAAATGGTCGGCAAGCTGGAAAGCATGTTCGACGAAGCCGGGGTGGTGGTAGTTACCCATTATTCCGGTCTTACTGTTGCGGAACTGACACAATTGCGTACCCAGCTTCGTGAAGTTGGTGCGCGATTTAAAGTCGTCAAGAATCGTCTGGTCAAGCGCGCTCTGGTGGGCAGATCTGGCGAAGCGGCATCCGATATGTTTGCCGGTCCTGTAGGTATTGCCTACTCAGCTGATCCGGTGGCGGCCCCCAAGGCCGCCGTCGAATTTGCCAAGAAGAATGACAAGCTCATTCTGATCGGTGGCTGGATGGGTGAGCAGGTTCTTGACGAGAGTGAAGTGAAGTCTCTGGCGTCTTTGCCGTCGCTGGATCAACTTCGTGGCAAGCTGGTGGGTCTTATTCAGGCTCCGGCGACCAAGGTCGCTGGCGTTCTGCAGGCCCCCGCCGGTCAACTCGCCCGGGTTCTCAAGGCTTATGCCGACAAGGCCGCTTAAGTGTCATTCTGTACAACCTAAACCAACCATTTTTTGCGAATGCAAAAGGAAAGTAAAATGTCTAAACTCGAAAAAATCGCAGACGAACTCTCTGCGTTGACTGTTATGGAAGCCGCTGAACTGGCGACCCTTCTTGAAGATAAATGGGGCGTCTCTGCTGCGGCTCCGGTCGCGGTTGCGGCTGCGGCTGGCGGCGGCGATGCCGCTGCTGCTGAAGAGAAGACCGAATTTGACGTGGTCATGACCTCTTTTGGTGAAAAGAAAATCAACGTCATCAAAGAAGTTCGTGCCATTACCGGTCTTGGCCTCAAAGAAGCCAAGGAACTCGTCGAAGCTGCTCCTAAAGCAGTTAAAGAAGGCGTTTCCAAGGACGAAGCCGAAGAGATCAAAGGCAAGCTTGAAGCCGCCGGTGCAACCGTCGAAGTCAAGTAAGTCTACTGGCGTACAATCCCGGCGCCCGGAGGTCATTCTCTGGCGTCGGGATCATACGTTTCATCCATCCCTTTCTGGATGAGGCGTGCAGTTACCTGAGCTGGCCTGGCCAGTATGAGAGGGAAGAATTAAAGAATTAGCGGAGGCCTCTTTGGGCCTCCCAGTGGCATTTCGGCCACGAAAGGAGACACTATGTCATTGTCGTTCACGGGCAGAAAGCGTATTCGCAAATCGTTTGGTCGCATCCCTGAAGCGGTGCAGATGCCAAATCTGATCGAAGTGCAAAAAAGCTCTTACGAACAATTACTCCAGCGGTATGTTCCGGCGGCAGAGCGTAAGGATCAAGGGATCCAGGCTGTATTCAAATCGGTTTTTCCGATCCGTGATTTTTCAGAAAGCGCGCTTCTGGAATATGTTTCCTACGAGTTTGAACCGCCAAAATTTGACGTAGAAGAGTGCCAACAGCGCGACATAACCTATGCGGCGCCGCTGAAGGTCAAACTGCGTCTGATCGTGTTTGAAACAGACGAAGAAACAAATGCCAAATCGGTTAAGGACATCAAGGAACAAGACGTCTATATGGGCGATATTCCGCTAATGACTGACAAGGGTACCTTTGTTATCAATGGCACAGAGCGGGTTATCGTCAGCCAGATGCACCGTAGCCCGGGCGTATTTTTTGATCATGACAAGGGCAAAACCCATTCCAGCGGCAAGTTTCTCTTTGCTGCGCGTATCATTCCTTACCGTGGTTCCTGGCTGGATTTTGAATATGACGCCAAGGACATCATCCATGTGCGTATTGACCGTCGCCGTAAACTGCCGGTGACGACGCTGCTTTATGGTCTGGGCATGGACCATGATGAAATTCTGTCGACCTTTTATAACAACTATACCGTCAAGCATTCCAAAAAAGGCTGGAGCGTTCCTTTTGTGGCGGAACGCTGGCAGGGTGTTAAACCTTCGCGCGATCTGATGGATGCCAAAAACGGTGAAGTGGTTGCGCCAGCCGGTAAAAAACTGTCTGTACGCGCCGCCAAGAAACTGGCCGAAGATGGTTTGAAAAACCTGCTTCTCTCGGATGAGGACATGATTGGCCGCTTTGCCGCCGAAGATGTCATCAATTTGGAAACCGGAGAAATTTTCGCCGAAGCCGGTGACGAACTGAGCGAAGAAGCCATCGCCGCCATGGTTGAACACGGGGTCAAGAAAATTGATCTTCTGGACATTGATCAGGCCACGGTTGGGCCATACATCCGCAATACACTGGCTGCCGATAAAAATAACGATCATGATGAAGCTCTGGTAGATATTTACCGGGTGATGCGCCCGGGAGAGCCACCAACGCCAGATACCGCGCAAACCCTGTTTGATGGGTTGTTCTTTAACTCTGAACGCTATGATCTGTCTGCCGTTGGCCGGGTTAAAATGAACATGCGCCTGGATCTGGATTGCCCTGATGACATGCGCACCCTGCGCAAAGAGGACATTCTGGCAGTTCTGAAAACCATGGTTGATCTTCGCGATGGTCGCGGCATTGTTGATGACATTGACAATCTGGGCAATCGCCGGGTGCGCTCGGTGGGTGAACTGATGGAAAATCAGTATCGCGTAGGCCTTTTGCGCATGGAACGCGCCATTCGCGAACGCATGGGCAGTGTCGATCTGGAAACGGTAATGCCGCATGACCTGATCAATGCCAAACCGGCCGCCGCTGCGGTGCGTGAATTCTTCGGCTCTTCACAGCTGTCGCAATTCATGGATCAAAATAATCCGCTATCTGAAATTACCCATAAACGCCGCGTCTCTGCGCTTGGGCCAGGTGGTCTGACCCGTGAACGCGCGGGTTTTGAAGTGCGTGATGTGCACCCGACCCATTATGGCCGCATCTGTCCGATTGAAACCCCCGAAGGGCCAAATATCGGTCTGATCAACTCGCTGGCCACCTTTGCCCGCATTAACAAATACGGCTTTATAGAAAGTCCGTACCGCAAGGTGAAAAACGCCAAACTGACCGAGGAGGTCGTGTACCTTTCGGCTATGGAAGAGGCCAAATACTCTATCGCCCAGGCCAATGCGCATCTGGATGACAAAGGCTCGTTTGAACATGATCTGGTCACCTGCCGGGTGGCTGGTGATGTGATCCTGGTGCCACGGGAAAATGTGAATTTCATCGACGTATCGCCAAAACAGGTGGTCTCGGTTGCTGCGGCGCTGATTCCGTTTTTGGAAAACGATGATGCCAACCGCGCCCTGATGGGATCAAACATGCAACGCCAGGCGGTGCCTTTGGTTGAGGCCGAAGCGCCATTGGTCGGTACCGGTATGGAAGCCGTGGTGGCCCGCGATTCTCGCGCCGCTGTGGTATCTCGCCGTAATGGTGTGGTCGAACAGGTCGATGCCCGCCGCATTGTGGTGCGCGCTACCGATGATACGGATATGGCTACATCCGGTGTTGATATTTACAATTTGCTGAAATTCCAGCGCTCAAACCAGAATACCTGTATTAACCAGCGTCCGCTGGTCAAAGTGGGTGATGTGGTGGAAAAGGGCGACATTATTGGTGATGGCCCGTCCACCGATCTTGGTGAATTGGCGCTGGGCCGCAACGTGCTCGTCGCGTTTATGCCCTGGAATGGCTATAACTACGAAGATTCGATCCTGATTTCGGAACGCATTGTGCGTGATGATGTGTTCACCTCGATCCACATTGAAGAGCTTGAAGTGGCCGCCCGCGATACCAAATTAGGGCCGGAAGAAATCACCCGGGATATTCCAAACGTCGGCGAAGAAGCCTTGCGTAATCTGGATGAAGCCGGGATCGTGGCCATTGGTGCCCGCATTAATCCGGGCGACATTCTGGTTGGCAAGGTAACGCCCAAGGGCGAATCGCCCATGACACCGGAAGAAAAACTGCTGCGCGCCATTTTTGGTGAAAAAGCCTCTGATGTTCGCGACACCTCCCTGCGCCTGCCGCCGGGCGTTGCCGGCACGGTGGTCGAAGTGCGGGTGTTTAACCGCCATGGTGTAGATAAAGATCAACGCGCACTGACCATTGAACGTCAGGAAATTGAACGTCTGGGGCAGGACCGTGATGATGAGCTGGCCATTCTGGAACGCTCTATCTTTGGCCGTCTGCATGATTTGCTGGTTGGCAAGGTTTCGGTCTCCGGGCCGAAGGGTTTTGCCAAAGGCGAGATCAGGGAAGAGGCGTTGGCCGAATTGCCTAGTCGTCAGGACTGGTGGAAAATCGGCCTTGGCGATGATAAGGCCATGGCTGAGGTTGAAGCGCTTAAAAAGCAATATGACGACGCCAAAACCCGTCTGGATGCTCGCTTTGACGACAAAGTCGACAAGCTGCAACGCGGCGACGAGCTAATGCCAGGCGTGATGAAAATGGTCAAAGTTTTTGTCGCGGTGAAGCGCAAGCTGCAACCGGGCGATAAAATGGCCGGGCGTCACGGTAATAAGGGTGTGATTTCCAAAATCAATCCGATTGAGGACATGCCGTATCTGGAAGACGGTACGGCGGTGGACGTCGTGCTCAATCCTCTGGGTGTGCCGTCACGGATGAATGTGGGGCAGATTCTGGAAACCCATATGGGCTGGGCGTGTGCCGGCCTTGGCAAACAGATCGCCGAGGTTTACGAAGCCTATCAACGCTCCGGCGAGATCAAGGCGCTGCGTGATAAACTTGGTGATATCTATGGCGATGACATAAAATTGCCTCGCAAAAACGAGGAAATTGCCGAGCTTGCTGGCAATTTGACCAAGGGCGTGCCCATTGCAACCCCGGTGTTTGATGGTGCCCACGAAGACGATATTTGCGAGATGCTGACCAAAGCTGGGCTGGATACGTCCGGTCAGGTGGAACTGCATGATGGCCGCTCGGGCGAGAAATTCTCGCGTAAAGTGACCGTCGGCTATAAATACATTCTCAAACTGCATCACCTTGTGGACGATAAAATTCACTCTCGCTCGATTGGCCCCTACAGCCTCGTTACCCAGCAACCTTTGGGCGGCAAGGCACAGTTTGGTGGCCAGCGCTTTGGGGAAATGGAGGTCTGGGCACTCGAAGCCTATGGGGCTGCCTATACCCTCAAAGAAATGCTCACCGTCAAATCTGATGATGTGGCAGGGCGGACCAAGGTCTATGAAGCGATTGTTCGCGGCGATGACGCTTTTGAAGCAGGCATCCCCGAAAGCTTTAATGTCCTGGTCAAGGAAATGCGCTCGCTGGGCCTCAATGTCGAATTGAAAAACAGCTAAGCAAATTTATGGTGTAAGGTTCGCTCCCGGGCGGCCTCACTCTCACCGGCGAATGGAGACCGGCACTATGAACCAACCCGTAAACAACGATGTGATGAACATTTTTAATCCGAATGCCGAAGCGCCCAGCTTTGATCGTATTCGTATATCGCTGGCCAGCCCGGAGAAAATCCTGTCCTGGTCCCATGGCGAGATTAAAAAGCCTGAGACAATCAATTACCGGACGTTCAAGCCAGAGCGGGACGGCCTCTTTTGTGCCCGCATCTTTGGCCCGGTCAAGGATTATGAATGTCTGTGCGGCAAATACAAACGCATGAAGTACAAGGGCATTATCTGCGAGAAATGTGGCGTGGAAGTAACCCTGCAACGGGTGCGCCGCGAACGCATGGGTCATATCGAACTGGCCGCCCCGGTTGCACACATCTGGTTCTTGAAATCCCTTCCCAGCCGTATCGGTCTGACACTGGATATGATGCTCAAAGATATTGAGCGGGTTCTTTACTTTGAACAATATCTGGTGCTGGAACCGGGTCTGACGCCGCTGGAAGAACGCCAATTGCTGACCGAGGAAGAATATCTTCAGGCGCAATCTGATTATGGTGAAGACAGTTTTACCGCAGGTATTGGTGCCGAAGCCATTCGTGAGCTGTTGATAAACCTGGATTTGCCCGAAGAAGCCGCGAAGCTTAAAGTTGATATTGCCGAAACCGGCTCGGAACTAAAGCTGAAAAAGTATGTTAAACGCCTCAAACTCATTGAGAGCTTTATCACGTCTAAAAACCGCCCCGAGTGGATGATACTGACCGTTGTGCCGATCATTCCGCCAGAGCTGCGCCCGCTGGTGCCGCTGGACGGTGGTCGTTTTGCCACTTCGGATCTAAACGATCTGTATCGTCGGGTTATCAACCGGAACAACCGTTTGAAACGTCTGATGGAACTGCGTGCGCCGGATATTATTATCCGCAACGAAAAGCGCATGTTGCAGGAATCCGTTGATGCACTGTTTGATAATGGTCGTCGTGGTCGGGTGATCACCGGGGCACATAAACGTCCGCTGAAATCCCTTGCCGACATGCTGAAAGGCAAGCAGGGCCGTTTCCGTCAGAACCTGCTGGGCAAGCGCGTGGATTATTCCGGCCGTTCGGTAATCGTGGTGGGTCCGGATCTGAAACTGCATGAATGCGGCTTGCCAAAGAAAATGGCGCTGGAACTGTTCAAACCGTTTATTTACGCACGACTGGATGCCAAGGGCCTGTCGGGCACCGTCAAGGCCTCCAAAAAACTGGTCGAAAAAGAACGCCCCGAGGTTTGGGACGTGCTGGACGAAGTCATTCGAGAACACCCGGTATTGCTGAACCGGGCGCCAACCCTGCACAGATTGGGCATTCAGGCGTTCGAGCCAAAGCTGATTGAAGGCAAGGCCATTCAATTGCACCCGCTGGTCTGTGCGGCATTTAACGCCGACTTTGACGGTGACCAAATGGCCGTTCACGTGCCGCTGTCGCTGGAAGCGCAACTGGAAGCGCGCGTGCTGATGATGTCCACCAACAACATCCTCAGCCCCTCCAATGGTCAGCCGATCATTGTGCCGTCACAGGATATTGTGCTGGGGCTGTATTACATGTCCCTGGAAGCAGACGGTCTACCTGGCGAGGGTATGATTTTTGCCGATATGGCCGAAATTGATTCGGCCATGAATGCTGGTGTGATCAAACTGCATAGTAAGATCAAGGCGCGCTGGATTACCAAAGATGCAGACGGCAATACTGTGCGCAGCATTGTGGAAACCACACCGGGGCGTATGCGCATTGCAGATCTGTTGCCGCGTAATGCCGAAGTACCGTTCGAGCTGACCTCGCAACTGATGACTAAAAAGGCGATAAGTAGCGTGATCGACGTGGTTTATCGTCATTGCGGCCAGAAGGCGACGGTGATTTTCTGTGACCAGGTGATGCGTCTTGGTTTCCGAGAAGCCTGTAATGCCGGGATTTCCTTTGGCAAGGATGACATGGTTATCCCTGCTGCCAAGAAGACCCTGGTGGAAGAAACCCGCCAATTGGCTGCGGATTACGAAAAGCAATATTCCAGTGGCCTGATTACCCGGGGTGAAAAATACAACAAGGTGATTGATGCCTGGGCCAAATGCACCGACCGGGTGGCTGATGCGATGATGGAAGCTGTGTCTGAGATCAAGACCAATGTTCCCAGCGAGCAGAGCGTCAATTCCATCTATATGATGGCGCACTCTGGCGCACGGGGTTCCAAGAACCAGATGAAGCAATTGGCCGGTATGCGCGGGTTGATGGCCAAGCCATCGGGCGAGATTATTGAAACGCCGATCATCTCAAACTTTAAGGAAGGTCTGACGGTTCTGGAATACTTCTCCTCAACCCACGGTGCCCGTAAGGGTCTGGCCGATACGGCGCTGAAAACTGCGAACTCGGGTTATCTGACCCGCCGTCTGGTGGACGTGGCTCAGGATTGTATCGTCACCGAACAGGATTGCGGCACCAGCGCTGGTATTCAGCTCAAAGCTGTGGTTGATGCCGGTGAAGTTGTGGTATCGCTTGGGACCCGGGTTCTTGGCCGGGTTTGCGCCGAAGATGTGGTACACCCCTCCAGTGGAGATGTGATTGCCGCGCGCGACACCTATATTGACGAAAAGCTGGCCGAGGCCATTGATGAGGCCGATGTGCTCTCCATCAAAGTCCGCTCGCCTCTGACCTGTGAAACCATATCGGGAATTTGTGCCACTTGTTATGGTCGCGATCTGGCCCGGGGTATTCCGGTGAATGTTGGCGAAGCCGTTGGTGTTATTGCGGCCCAGTCCATTGGGGAGCCGGGTACACAACTGACCATGCGGACCTTCCACATTGGCGGCACGGCACAGGTGTCTGAACAATCCTTTATCGAGGCTGCTCACGAAGGCAAGGTTAAATATAAAAACCGCGCCACGGTGAAAGATACCACAGGTGCCTTTGTGGTGATGAACCGGCAAATGCAGGTTGCGATTATTGATGCCAATGGTAAGGAACGCGAGACCTACAAGCTGCTTTATGGGGCACGTTTGCCCCACAATGAAGGCAAAAAGGTCAAACGCGGCGATCGTCTGGCCGAATGGGATCCGTACACCACACCTATCATCACCGAAGCCGGCGGCGCCATCAAATTACTGGATGTTCTGGACGGTATTTCCGTTAAGGATGAAATGGATGAAGCCACGGGGATTTCCTCGCGGGTGATTGTTGACTGGCGCTCCCATACCCGGGGCACCGGTGTGCAGCCAACCATTGCGGTTCTGGATGATGATGGCGAGCCGGTGAAGTTTTCCGGTGGTCGTATTGCCAACTACATGCTGGCAGTAGGGGCCATTATTTCGGTCAATGACGGCGATGTGGTCAAGCCGGGCGACGTGATTGCCCGTATCCCGACCGAAGGCGCCAAAACCCGCGATATCACCGGTGGTCTGCCACGGGTGGCAGAGCTGTTCGAAGCGCGCAAGCCCAAGGATCACGCCATCATCGCCGACATTGATGGTCGGGTGGAATATGGCCGCGATTATAAGAACAAGCGCCGAATTTCCATTGTTCCTGAGGATGAAACCCAGGAAACCTCGACCTATCTTGTACCCAAGGGCAAGCACTTGACCGTACAGGATGGTGATATGATCCAGCGTGGTGAATACCTATTGGATGGCAATCCTGCACCGCACGATATTTTGCAGATTATGGGCGTTGAGGCGCTGGCCGAATATCTGGTGGATGAAATTCAGGAAGTGTATCGTTTGCAGGGTGTGCCGATTAATGACAAGCACATTGAGACCATTGTACGCCAAATGCTGCAAAAGGTTGAAATCGTCGATGGTGGTGAAACTGGCCTCCTTAAGGGCGAGCAACTGGACCGTCATGATTTTACCAAGATTCAGGAAAAAGCGGAGAGCGAGGGCAAAGTCCTGGCCAAAGCCAATCCGGTATTGCTGGGCATTACCAAGGCTAGCCTGCAGACCAAGTCGTTTATTTCTGCGGCTTCGTTCCAGGAAACTACGCGGGTTCTGACCCAGGCCGCCGTTGAAGGTAAAACTGATACACTTGAAGGCCTGAAAGAAAACGTCATCGTTGGGCGCCTGATACCTGCTGGTACAGGCAGCACTTTGCGTCATTATCAGGACATTGCCGATGGTCGTGATATGAAGGCGCTGGCCGAACGCGAAGCAGCTCGTGTCAGTGCCGAAGAGCCTCTGCCAGATGAAATTGTCGAGGCGGCAGCATCGGAAGGCAGTGCATGATGGCACGCCTTTCTCTCTAAAACGCGAAAAGGCCGCTGGAAACCCCAGCGGCCTTTTTGTTTAGGGGTCTACGCCTTGCGCAGATTGGTGGTCAGGATCTTCCAATAGGCAATGACGAATATACCAAAGGCCAGTACCCAGAACATCCCTGAGAGGGAATAATAAAGCGGCATGCTGGTGATTGAGCCGCCAACCCGCAACAGTGCCGCAATGGTGATGGCAACATACATCAGCGTGTTGGGTAAATCCGCCTTTAGGGGTAATCCGCTATGGCCACGGCTGGCGCGACTCATGACGCCCAAGATCATGGTGCTGAAGGCCCCGGCGGTGAAGGCATGAACGGCGGCGCTTTGTGGTACTAACCCTAAAAATATGTGCGCGCTTAGCAAGCCAAAGCCGATGCCGATCCATAAATAACCAACATGCATGACCCACAGCATGGGCTCATCCAGTATGGCCAGGCCCCGCCACCGGGTCAGGCGTTCGAAATGCAAGGCGCTGGCAATGAGGGTTAATCCGCCAGCCAGCAGGCTGAGTGGGTAAAATGTCCAGGCAATGCCGGTAAAAACCGTCATCACCAGGGTAAAGCGATCAGTGTTGCTGACCGGGCTGGGCAGTTTATCTGCACCGCGACGGTTCAGCACATTGCGAGTAAAGCTGGGGATGATCCTGCCACCGATCAGTGCAATCAGGGTCACCAGCACCATAACCCCCATACGTTCGGCCAGGGTGGTATCTGCCGATGGTGAGGCAAATTGCCAGTGATACAGAACATTTGCCACGGCCAGTGTGGAGATAACTGCCGCAGTTTTAATATTGCGCCAATTACGCCCGGCAATGATTTCCCGCCATATAGCGGCGCAAAGAACGATCAGGTATGAACTGTCAATAATGCCGGTGCCAATGGGGCCCAGAACATCAGGCATCAGCATAACCACGCGGCCCGCCAGCCATAAAAGCGCTAAAAGGCCAAGGGACAAGCCGCGAACGGGCAGGCGGCTGGTCCAATTGGGAATCGCCGTCAGGATAAAACCGCCCATGGCGGCACCGGCAAAGCCAAAAATCATTTCATGGGCATGCCAATTGGTGCTGAGCACCATTACCGGGGGTAAAATGCCTAGCCATTCACATAGCCAGAGCGTAACGGAAAACACCGCCCATATCCCGGCCCCTAAAAAGAACGGGCGAAAGCCCTGGGATAGAAAATCCGGACCGGCATAGTCACGACGTGCGGCGATTCGCGACGATGCTATCGAATCGTCTGCTTTTTTGATCATGGGTGACTCCTGCACTGTGGCCATGCTTTAGCGGCTGGATTTGGGCGTAAATTACCGATTCGTACAATCCAATGGCTGTGCGGCATAGTATCCTGATGATAATAATGTGCATAGGGGACGCATTTGCACGCATTTGCGCTCTTGACCGCGCTAAATTCCGAGACTAGGTTCCGCGCTCGTTCCAAAGGCTGGCTGTAATCTTACCAGATTAGACGCTGTCCGGAACATCGAAAAATTGGGGATGTCCCCCGTAAGTGCCGCGTGCTTTTTTAGGTGCGTGGCCGTTGTTTTGCCGACAGTGCGCCCGTGTGCTGAGCGGTTGTTTTTTTGGACGCAAGTCCGCGCAAGAAGGATTGAGGCTTTATGGCGACAATCAATCAGCTCGTACGCAAGCCGCGTAAGCCGAAGGTGAAGCGCAATAAGGTGCCGGCCCTGATGGCCTGCCCACAGCGCCGTGGTGTATGCACACGTGTTTACACAACCACACCAAAGAAGCCGAACTCGGCTTTGCGTAAGGTGGCCAAGGTTCGTTTGACCTCCGGGCATGAAGTGGTGAGCTATATCCCTGGCGAAGGTCATAACCTGCAGGAGCACTCAGTTGTGCTTATTCGCGGCGGCCGGGTCAAGGATTTGCCGGGTGTTCGTTATCATGTTCTGCGGGGTGTCTTGGATACCCAGGGTGTTAAGGATCGTCGCCAGCGTCGTTCCAAATACGGCACCAAGCGGCCTAAATAAGAGAAGGTGGTATAAAAGATGTCACGTCGTCACCGCGCCGAGAAACGGGAAGTCCATGCGGACCCCAAATTTGGCGATCAAACCCTGACCCGTTTTATGAACTATGTTATGCGCGATGGTAAAAAATCCACCGCCGAAAAGATCGTCTACGGGGCGCTTGAAATTGTCGAGGATAAAACTCGTCGCGAACCTCTGCCGCTTTTTCATGAAGCGCTGGAAAATGTGGCCCCTGGCGTAGAAGTGCGTTCGCGCCGCGTCGGTGGCGCCACCTATCAGGTTCCGGTTGAGGTGCGCCCGGACCGTAGAAAAGCTCTGGCCATTCGCTGGCTGGTTGGCGCGGCCCGTAATCGCAACGAGCATACCATGCGTGAGCGCCTGGCTGGCGAACTGATGGATGCGGCAAGCAATCGTGGTAACGCTGTGAAAAAGCGTGAAGACACCCACCGGATGGCCGAGGCCAACCGTGCATTTTCACATTACCGCTGGTAGCGGCGAAACAAGAGTTTAAGGCAATGGCCCGTTCGCATAAAATCGAAGATTACCGCAATTTTGGTATTATGGCGCATATTGACGCCGGTAAGACCACGACGACCGAGCGGATTCTTTATTATTCCGGCAAGTCTCACAAAATTGGTGAAGTGCACGATGGTGCCGCCACCATGGACTGGATGGAACAAGAGCAGGAGCGGGGTATCACCATTACCTCTGCGGCCACGACTACGTTCTGGAATGGCAAGCGTCTGAATATTATTGATACCCCCGGTCACGTGGATTTCACCATTGAGGTCGAGCGTTCCTTGCGGGTTCTGGATGGTGCGATCGCGCTTCTGGATGCCAATGCCGGTGTTGAGCCGCAAACCGAGACCGTGTGGCGTCAGGCCGACAAGTACAAAGTGCCGCGGATGATCTTTGTCAACAAGATGGACAAGATCGGTGCCGACTTCTTTATGTCCTATGACATGATTGAAGATCGCCTGGGTGCCAATGCGCTGGCCATTCAATTGCCGATCGGTTCCGAAAGCGACTATGTCGGCCATATCGACCTTCTGAAAATGAAGGCGATCATCTGGTCCGGCGAAGCGCTGGGCGCGGAGTATGCTGAAGAAGACATTCCGGCTGATCTGCTGGATCAGGCCAAGGAATGGCGCGAAAAACTCATTGAAAAGGCCGTTGAGGTCGATGATGAGGCGATGGAAGCCTATCTGGAAGGCGAAGAGCCTTCGATAGAGGCCCTCAAAGCCATGATCCGCAAGGGCACCATTAACAATACCTTTGTGCCGATCCTGTGTGGTACTGCCTTTAAGAACAAAGGTGTGCAAACCCTGCTTGATGCGGTTGTAGACTTTCTGCCATCCCCGGTCGAAATTCCGGCCATTATGGGCATTGACGTTA
This sequence comes from Robiginitomaculum sp., assembly GCA_002733485.1. Taxonomy (GTDB): domain Bacteria; phylum Pseudomonadota; class Alphaproteobacteria; order Caulobacterales; family Maricaulaceae; genus Robiginitomaculum_B. Next base: position 1,410 of record NVVU01000069.1, on the reverse strand, counting down.
AAACCGGCGATGAAATTGAGCGCCATGCCTCTGATGATGAGCCGCTCTCCATGCTGGCCTTCAAAATCATGAATGATCCGTTTGTCGGCACGCTAACCTTTGCGCGGATTTATTCAGGTAAGCTGGAGACTGGCATTACCCTGATCAACTCGGTCAAGGAGCGTAAAGAGCGCATCGGCCGTATGCTGGAAATGCACTCCAATTCACGCGAAGACATCAAGGAAGCTTTTGCAGGCGATATTGTTGCCATTGCGGGCTTGAAACAGACCACCACGGGGGACACCCTTTGTGATCCGCAAAATCAGGTTATTCTAGAGCGGATGGAATTCCCCGAGCCGGTGATCGAAATTGCGATTGAGCCTAAAACCAAAGCCGACCAGGAAAAGCTGGGCGTTGCCCTGCAACGTCTGGCCGCAGAAGATCCATCGTTTCATGTGCACACGGACGAGGAATCCGGTCAGACTATTATTGCGGGCATGGGTGAGTTGCACCTGGACATTCTGGTCGACCGCATGAAGCGTGAATTTGGGGTTGAGGCCAATATCGGCCAGCCGCAAGTGGCGTACCGCGAAACCCTGGGTCAGGCTGCTGATATTGATTACACCCACAAGAAACAATCTGGTGGTTCTGGTCAGTTCGCGCGGGTCAAGATTAGATTTGAGCCTCTTCCTGCGGGAGAGGGCGAGCATTTTGAATCCAAGGTTGTTGGCGGTAATGTTCCCAAGGAATACATTCCGGGCGTGGAAAAGGGCATCAAGCAGATCGCCGCCACCGGTATTCTGGCAGGCTTCCCGCTGATCGACTTTAAGGCCACCCTCTATGATGGTGCTTATCACGATGTTGATAGCTCCGTTATGGCTTTTGAAATTGCCGGTCGTGCCGCTTTACGTCAGACCAAAAATGAATGTGCGCCAAAATTGCTTGAACCGATTATGAAGGTTGAAGTGGTCACGCCGGAAGATTACACCGGCTCGGTGATTGGCGATCTGAATTCCCGTCGCGGGCAAATCCAGAATCAGGAAGTGCGCGGCACGGCCAACGTTATCAATGCAATGGTTCCGCTGGCCAATATGTTTGGCTATGTGAACCAGTTGCGCTCCATGTCCCAGGGGCGGGCACAGTATTCAATGCAATTCGATCATTATGACCCGGTCCCTAAGGCCGTGGCCGAAGAAGTTATCGCGAAGCACGCTTAAGCGTCTTAAACGAGAAGAAGTGAGACAAAGAAATGGCTAAAGAGAAATTTGTACGCAACAAGCCGCACGTCAACATTGGCACGATTGGTCATGTTGACCACGGCAAGACGACGTTGACGGCGGCGATCACCAAGTATTTTGGTGAGTTTCAGGATTATGACGCTATTGATTCTGCGCCTGAAGAGAAGGCGCGCGGGATCACCATTTCGACGGC
>NVVU01000068.1 GCA_002733485.1 Robiginitomaculum sp. | reverse complement strand
GCCACAAACCCGACAGGTGTTTGCCAATCTAACCGAGGTACTGGCAGCAGCAGGGCTGGGCCTTGAGGACGTGGTTAAAACCACGGTGTTTTTGAAAAACCCCAAAGACTTTGGCCCGATGAACACCCTTTATGCGGAGCTTTTCAAGGGCCATAAACCGGCCCGTTCCACCGTGCCGGGGGTGGATTGGGGCAATCCGGGGGTGCTGATCGAGATCGAGGCTGTGGCCTATGCGCCGCGCCCCTGACGCCTGAGAAGGCGAAAGACCGACAACAAGGCCAATACTGCCAGAGAGACCAAGACCAAACCAACAAAAATCCATTTTACTGAGGTGAATAAACTGGCCGCCTGAGCCAGCGCCGTCAGGGTTTGCGGATAGAGAAAGGCCATCACGTTTATTGATAGATTTTCCGACAAATCAAAAGCCAGAATGACAAATGGCAATAGCGCCAGCCATTTCCAGACCTTGTGGGTTAGCCTCAAAAACCGGGTTAGCAAGGTGATCAGAACCGCAAATAACGTGGAATAAACCAGGGGGTAGGCGGTATCCAGAGTTGAAGAAACCAGAATGCGGGTTTTGCGCCCGGCCTCTCCCAATTGCGCCAAATTCGCGTAAACCTGTTCGGGGCTGTAACTAAACATCAAATCCAGTGGCTGGTTATCGCCGGGTGCCCCGCCCATGCCGCGCATGAGAAACGTAAAAACGATCCCATAAAGCACGATCAATACTGCCAGAAAACGCCAACTGGCTATGCGTTCCAACCAGGGTTGAGAGGTTTGAACTTCTGACATGGTCAACCTTTTTAATCCCAAAAGAAAAGAGGGCAACACGCCCTCTTTTCCTATACGCTATGTCGGCGGCCTATGGCTAGAATTTTACCCGTTACAGAGTGAATATTGAAAGGTCTTAACTCTCAGTCGAAAAAATCGATGCGAGCAAGTGATCACCTAGTCTTGGGGCTATTGCCGCTTTTGCCGGGCAACCCTTTCGGATAGGGCACGCTGTATAGCCCATGAGCTTCATGGCCAACCGTGGCCAAATAGAGCTGGTCACGGCCAGGAATCACCACCGATATTTCGCTCAGCACCGAGCCATCATGCAACGAGTAAAACAAGGGCGTGCTGGCATCTTTGGAAAGCGCCATATAGCTGGTTTCGTGCGATACCGGCATCATCGTGTCGGGCAGGCGCAGTAAGAGGGGCTTGATCCATGGATTGCGGTGAATCCAGTCCACCGCAGGTGAGCGCTGTTTGATCATACCGATCCATATTGTGCCACCCACATCGCGGTCCAGTCCATCGGGCATGGCCGGCAGGTTTTTCTGCACGATTTCGCTTTGTCCGGCGCGCGCGCCATCCAGAAACATGCGCTGTATCTGAAACTTTATGGTTTCGGCGACCAACAGGCTTACTTCGCGCCCCTCTTCGCGATCCTCGACCAGAATACCGTCAGGGAAGGTGAAATTCTGTGCCACCAGCGATACGGTTTTGCCGGGCAGGTCATAGMGCCAGACCAGTCCRTTTTGGCCCATGGAAACCGCCTCGCGATAGGTGCCACCGCCGCCCATGCTGGCATTTGCATAAGAAAACGGCTCGGTGAAATAAATCCGCTGGCCATCCCTGCTAACGGCCAGATCATTGCAAAATGCAAATGCGCGTGAGGTTTCACTGCGCTTTGTTGGGTCCGCTAATGCTGGCCCGGTGCCGACTTCATAAACCTTTGGTGCGCCACCAATATTGTCTACCTTGGGCATCTCCAGCACCAAAGGCGTGATCTCTTTAGTTTTCAGGTCCAATTGATACAGCCCGACACGCTCTCCCGCTGGATAACTGGCCCCATAGAGATAAGACGCACAAAAATAGATCAGATCGTCATTATCCGGGGCCAGGCTGGCCCCGGCTGCCATCAGCGGCACATCAACAAACCGACTGGCGGTACCCGCCTTCAGGTTAATTTTCCAGATCCAGCCATCCACCGAAGTGGCATAGGCAATCCCTTTATCTTCGAACAGGATCACTTCATCATAACCCGGCAAGGAGGGGGCAATATTTTTTACCGATGTAAGGATCACATCCTCTTTGCTGGAAACTGCCGTAACGGCGGAGGAAATCTCACCCAGGTCAAGCTTGGGACCAATTTTGATAAAGGGTGGTGGGGCGGCATAAATCCACCAGGCCACAAACACCACCACCACTGCCAGCAGAGCGTAACGCACAATTTTCATTTTTTAAATTCCCCTAAACCCGGCTCTATGTAGGGGAGCGCTCCCTGGGGCGTCAACGGCAATAGTAATAATCAATCCTGGTCGGCTAAATCCCCCAGGGCATTTTTAAGACCATCCAGCGCCTTGCCATATTTTTTCCAGCGCCCGATCGAGCCGGTGTAAAGCGGCTGGCGCACCTGAACCGAGCTGGCGGTAGATACCGGCGCAGTGTTTTCATGAAAGCGCAGACAGGCCGAATCCCAGCTTAAGTCACAAAAATCGAGTAATTTTCGGGTCTGATTTTCCTGATCAAGAACGATATCTTCATAGCACACTTCCATGAATCGGTCGGCGGGCAATACCCGTCGCCAATGGCATATCAAATCATCAAAGCCCCGGTAAAACCGGGCCGTTTCCTCAAGAGAAAATGTGTAATTGTAATAGGAATACTGCACCGTAAAGAGCTGGCGATAATTGCTAAGGCAACTGTCCATAGCGCCACGGCGAAGGGCAATCAAACGCGCATTGGGAAGGGCGCGGTGGATCAGCCCCGCATAAAAGAAATTCAACGGCATTTTATCGGTCATCCGCATGGCACCACGGGCCAGCTCTTTGGTGTTATTCAGATAATCCTGGCCAATGCCGGACAACGGATCGCCCGCCGCCCGGATCAGCGTATCTGCGTCCAGCACCATATTAGAGGGCGATTGCACCGCCTCTTTCACCAGACCGGCAAACATATTCAGCTCGCCCGCCGCTGTGACATCGCGGTGAGATGACAATATTCGATCCACCAGGGTTGTCCCGGTGCGTGGCAGACCGAAAATAAAAATCGGGGCCTCATCGGGGAGCCGTTTTTTTTCTTCACCCAAAGGCACCAGCAGTTGTTTGGCGGCGGCAAAAAAATCATCATAACCACCGGCCTTTGCCCCCAAAGAGGCCCGTTTTTCGACTTTGGCTTTACGCAACCAGTCCAGGCTTTGCGGGTATTGTCCCAGATCCTCCAGAGATTTTGCAATTGCATGGCCAAAATGCAACGCCGCATCCGTGTGGTTTGAAAGCTCCTCAAAAAGGGGAAGCAGAGTTTCGATATGATTGGCACTGGCGGTTTGTTTTTCCAACCCGATTAGCGATGACCATGCCCGGTGATGATGGGGATCACGATCTATGGTTTCCCGATAGGCCGCTTTTGCCGATATAAAATTTCCTAAAAACTGTTGTGAGGCGGCAAGGTTATAATGAAAATTAGCCGGACCGGCGTCCAGTTTCACCGCCTTTTCAAAAAATGGAACCGCCTTTTCGTGGAACCCGGTGCGGCTGTAAACCACTCCGATGGTATCGGCTATATAGGCGTCATTTATGGGCTGCTCGGCGGCTTTGTCAGCGATCTGCGTGGCCTGAATATGCTGGCCAAGCACCGTTAATGCCTGGGCATGAAAAGCCAGATAGCGTCCATTGCCGGGGGCCAGAGTACTAGCCCGCGCAAACAGCTCCCCCGCCTTGATATGGTTGCCATGTTCCGCTGCCACAAAGCCAAGCAGGCAATAGGGTACGGGATCGTTTACATCGGCACGGATCATCGCAATGGCATCGCCGTGCACGCCTTTAAACTGGAGCGCCGCCAGTTTTTGCAGACCTTTTATCAGGCTCATCGGGGCATCGTTGCTTTTTTGCATCACCAATACCTTTTTAACAGAGTGCCATAGTGGATATGGGTTATAAAAATTTACAAAACTGTCTTAATTTCTTTCCTGCAGGGAAGAAAGGCAATCGTGTGTAAACGCTTGTTTTTTTTAATTCTTAGCTCATTTTTTACAATTCATAATCTACCAGGAGGATACAATAATTTCAGGGTATTTTAGTTGCTGTTTGAATATACCACACTGTTTTCGTGATTTATAATTCACTTTTGTTACCGGGAGAACCATGCAAAAACTCACCCTTAAGAGGGAAACATATCATGTCCAAAGCCAAATCCAGATTAGCCATGTCCGCCAGTGCCTTAGTGCTTATGGCAAGTGCCGCACCGTTTACAGCACAGGCACAAGATGCTGAAACCGTAAAAGAGGACGCCATCGTGGTCACAGCCACACGACGCGCCGGCACGGTTCAGGACGTCCCCATCAATATCGCTGCCGTAGATGGCGCCCGCATTGAAGAACAGGGGTTTGTAGATATCTCTGATGTGCTTGCCTATGTCCCCGGCATCAATGTCATCGACCAGGGTGGCCGCAATAGCAATCTTCTCATTGTACGCGGCCTGAATGCTGACCCGATCGGCCAGGGCGGCAATAATGATGGTGGCGGCACTGTTGCCACCTATCTTGGTGAAGTCCCGATGTTTCTTGACCTGAAACTGAATGACTTACAGCGCGTCGAAGTACTGTTGGGACCACAAGGCACGCTTTATGGTGCTGGCACTCTTGGCGGGGCCATTCGATACATTCCCAACAAGCCAAATTTCAGCGACCCCATGCTGGAGGTACGCACCGAAGCCTATGTCACCCAGGAAAGCAGTGGTGTCAGTACCAACAATGGTCTGACCTTCAACCTGCCGGTCTCTGACACCTTTGCACTGCGCGGTTCTGTTGATTACCTGAACGATGTTGGTTTCGTAGACTATCCGTTCGTAGTCAAACAGATCGGCGTTTCCGAGCCGGATCCGAACTTTAGTGATCCCGCTGCCCGGGCCGCCAATTTCAACCCGGCCAAAGACGCAAATGGCCAGAAAGTTCTCTCAGGACGGGTGGCCGCCCGCTGGCAGCCGGTGAATGCTATCGACGCCACCCTCACCTATTATTTTCAGGATGAAGATAATGAAGGGCGCACCGTTTCCAGCCGTCGCGGTCAGGTCCCGACCGGCAAGTATGAGTCCGCCAGCCGCGTTCTTGAACCCAACCATGAGAAAAATAAATTGCTTGCCCTTGAAGTCATTGCTGATCTTGGCTTTGCGGAGCTGACGTCAGCCACCGGCCTTGGTAAATTTACCGAAAATGGTCAACGTGACCAAACGGATCTGCTGATCAGCCTGGAATATTCATACGAAACCTTCCCCACCTTTACCGCCCTCACCCGGGAAGACCAGAAAAATACCTTTATTAATCAGGAGGTTCGGCTCGTTTCGACAAATGATGCGCGCTATAACTGGATCATTGGTGGATTTTACAACCAGTTTGAAACCGTCGGCACTTCAGCAGAATTCACACCGGGCTATGCCGCCTTCGCGGGCTTTAACCGCCCGGATGATCTAGAATATTTCTCGACAGGCACCAGCAAGCTGGTTGAAAAAGCTGTTTTTGGTGAAGTCGGCTTTGATATCACCGACAAATGGCAAATCACCGCCGGTGGTCGTTATTTCAAATATAATCTGCAGATTTCCAGCAGTGTTGATTTCCCGCTGTTTGACCCGGGCTTCGTGCCTCAGACCTTCAAAGAGCTGAAAGCAAGAGCCTTTGACCCTAATCTGGGTCAACGCGATAATGGCACCCTGTTCAAGGTCAACACTTCATATAACCTTTCCGATGATGCCATGGTCTATGCCACGGTCAGCGAAGGGTATCGCATCGGCGGCAGCAATGGCGGCGGCCCTTGCCCGGCATTTGACCCCAACGCAGCACAAGGCAATTGTAATCTGGCACCGGGCCAACAATTTGGTCCTGACCCAGTCAACGATGTCGCCCTGTTTGACGAGCGCGCCTTTGGGCCCGATCAGACCCGCAATTATGAAGTGGGCGCCAAGACGGAGTGGCTGGACGGTGCTCTCACCTTAAATGGTGCGCTTTTCTATGTGGAATGGACGGACCCTCAACTGTCGTCTGCAACCGTAAATGCCGCCATTCCGATTACAATTAATGCCAATGGTGCCAAAACCAAGGGGATTGAGCTGAATGGTGACTGGCGCATGACTGAACAGTTCCGCATGCGTGGCAGCTTCAGCTATACTGACAGCAAACTGTCGGCCGATGTGCCCTCTTTGATCCGCACGTTCACCCCTCCCGGGTTTTCGTCTGCCTTTGAGGACGGCAAGAAAGGCGACCGCCTGCCTGGCTCGCCAAAAACACAATTCTCTGTCTTTGGTACCTATGACTATCCGCTCGCCAATGGCAACGAGCTGCATTTCAATGCCGGCTATTCCTGGCAGGGCAATGTTCTCTCCAGAACCGGGGCACGAGGCAACAGCCTGACACTGGACAGCTTTGGCATTGCCAATGCCTCCATCGTTTATGACACTAACAATTGGTCATTTTCCACCTACGTCAAAAACGTGTTTAACGAGTTTGCCGAAACCGGGGTACAGTCAACGCGATTGTCCAACCAGACCATTAACGGAGCTTCTGTACGCAGCTTCCTCACCAACGTATTGCCACCACGATCTGTTGGCGTGCGGGCACGCTACCGGTTCAATTAAGCCGAGGCACAATTCGAACTGTGAAAGCGGGGCCTTATGGCCCCGCTTTTTTATCTGAAATGCGCTTAGTCGTCCGGGGCTTCAAGATGTTTTTTGGGGTCCCAGCCGCTGGTGCCAAGGTGTTCTTTGCCAAAGTTTAACGGCAATGCCTCCAGCGTTGTAGCCAGGGTATCATTCCAGCGGTTCAAAAACCCAAAAATTGAAATAACCCCCATAATTTCAATAATCTGGCGCTCTGAATAATGAGATTTAAGCATTTCAAAATCAGCATCATTCACCGCATTGGGAATTTGCGCACTGTCGCGGGCAATGCCCAGCACTACCCGTTCCGCATCGCTAAAAAGCGCCGAAGATTCAAACTCCCATACCTTTTCAATTTTCCCGATATCCGCTCCGGCCGCCGCTGCTGAGTGGGCCGTATGCGCCATGCAATACTGGCACCCTGCAGCCTGGCTKGTGACCAGRGCGATCATCTGTTTTAAATCCGMAGGSACATGCTCRCTTGGTCCCAGTACCGTCACTGCCARACCGGTAAAGGCATTGGCCAGTGCCGGCCAAACCCCCATTTGTAACAGGCTGTTGGGCACATATCCCGTTGCCTCTTCCACCATTTTGAACAATGCCTCCAGCTCAGGCTGTTCATCTCTTGGAATGGTTTTCAAACGTGGCATTTTTCTCTCCAGTCTTTGGCAGGTCCGTATATCAGCAGCCTAGCGCAGGACATTGCATGAATACAGACACGCCTCTCAATGAAGGAGAAAATGGTGGGCCCGGCAGGACTCGAACCTGCGACCAGACCGTTATGAGCGGCCGGCTCTAACCAACTGAGCTACAGGCCCCCAAAAAGTCAGAGCGCGCTCTATAACCTGCTCTTCGCAGCAACGGAAGAGGCTGACTGCTCGTAACCTTTATATCTCGTCCCTGCTCACGCCTGTCTTGATTTTCTCAATCCCGTCAGATGTGCTTTAAGGGAGGAAACCCCGGAAGATGGCAGCGAGTCTATGACTATGGACAGTAAAACCCAAAACCATAATACGGTTTAATTTGCCACATGGACGGTTTCGCCTAAGATGCGTACGGACAAAGAAAAAGAGGCCTCTCATGAAATTCATCCCCCTTGCCACCTTGATAGCTTTGACAGTAAGCGGCCCGGCGCTGGCGCAGGACCGCGCCTTTGAACAGCCCTATTGGACCAAAAGCCCGGTTATCGAGGCCCTGGGGCGGGCCAGGTTGGAAGTGCCGCCAAATCGCGCCAGCTTTGGTGTCGAATTTCGCGAAACCAGCTCCAATGCCGATGACGCCATGCGGGCCGCCGTGGAACGCGCGCGTCTGGCCTATACCACCGTCAAAAAAGTGGCCGGCGATGATGCACGGGTAACCAGTTCAGTATCAGTGGAGCCCTATTACAAACAATACCGGGACAAAAATGGCGATCGGATCGAAAATAATCGCGCCGACAAGGTCGAAGGCTATGCTGCCAAGGTATCATTGAAGGTTACCATGCTGGACGTGGCCAAGGCCGGCAAGGCACGCGCCGCCGCTTTGGCATTGGGACCGGAGCAATCTTCGCGTATGCGCATCTATCTGGAACGCACCGCCGAAGTGAACCGCCAGGCCTATGAAGCCGCCGTAACCGATGCCGCCAAACGGGCAGAGGCCAGCGCCAGGGCAGCCGGGGCCAAGCTGGGCCGCCTGATGGTTTTGCAGGAAGGTAATGGCCCTTGTCTTGGATCATGGAGTTCACAGCCGGGCCGGGTTATGAACCGATATAGCATGGCCCGCAGCGCCCCCATGGCAGAAAATGCATCCCCGGTCATAGCCTCTACCCGCCTTAAAAACGGCAAAACCATTACCATTACCCAGGCCGATATTGACGCCTTGAACCTGCCATCTGACCGTGTACCACAAACCGTGACGGCAAGTGTTTGCGCCGTTTACGCGGTAGGCCCCTGAGCATAAAAAACACAGGCCCCGGCAAACCGGGGCCTGTGCATTGGCTCACTTTATAGAGACATGACCTAATAGACGTAGCGAATCAGGGTTTGCGCGCCGGTTTTATAATAATCACCACTGTCGTTATCATAACAAATCATTGAAGAGACAATAGCGGAACGGCGTCCATAAACCCCGCGATGGGTTTCGCGGTGACAATCACGCACATCAACGCCGCCATAGGTTCCATCAGTATAGGAACTATAGGCAAACTGGTTGCTGTAATTTCTACCCCAGTTTGTACCATAGCTTTGGTGGTATGGATCGGTGCAATAAATATTGGAATGGCCCCGGTGCCCGTATCCGGAGCGATAACTTGTGCGGCTGCGATAGCCATTGCGGTCCCCATACCACCATGGATACAAATCATACCCACTGAAAAAGGGATAGCCATAACGGTTGCCATATCCATAGCTGCCATAGCCAAGGTTAAACGAAAAACTGGAATGATTATGGCGCCCGTAATAATTATTATTGCGATAATAATTACGCGCATACTGGCGCTGGTGACGGCGTTCGTGGCGTCTGGCCTCGCGGCCGTCATGACGGTTGTGCCGGGCGGAATTGTAATTATGGTTGGCATCCCGCCGGGCGTGGCGGCGTTCCTGGCGTGCATCCCGCCTGTTATGGCGATTGCTCTGGTTGTAATTGTTATTGCCGGTATTGGCATATTGGTTGTTATGCCGACCGTTGCCGCGCGCGTTATCATTACGATTATGGTCAGGGTTACGGTATTGGTTATTCTGGTTGTCCCGGTGTCGGTTACCACGGCGCGAGCTGTCTCCATTATGGTTACCATTACGTCGGTTATCGCGCGCGCGACTTTCCCGGTTTTGTCGGGCGCCATCGCCATTATGTACGGCCATTTTGGGGGCGATAAAGCGCTCCACCTCGTCGGCCAGGGCCATTTTGGCTGGCAGTCCGGCCAGGCCTAAAAAAATGCCAAGCATGCCTGCGGTTAGAAAAAGTCCTGTGCGCATGATCGCCTCCTTGCAGAGCGGGGTATGACTAATATATTCCATAAGAGTAAATTAACCAACATGAAGCCAAGCTGAACAAGCCATTCACCAAGGGGAATTCCCATGGCCGAACAACCTGCAATCGATCTGGAACATCTTAAACGCTATAGCGGCGGCGATAGGGATCTGGAAGCCGAGGTATTTGCATTATTTCGCCAACAGGTGGAAATGTGGATGCGCCTTCTGGATCCCAGAGCCGATCTGGAAAGCTGGGCCTCGGCGGCCCATTCCCTTAAAGGGTCGGCCCGCAGCATTGGTGCCCACGATTTGGCTAAAGCCTGTGAAAGTGCGGAAACGAGTGGCAATCAGGGGGCGACCGCCCGCTCTATCGCCGCTCAGGATGTACAAAATTCTGTGGATGCAGCGCTAAATTTTATTGATCAACACACCTATAAAATGCGCCTTCAGGCGTTGCGCAAATCATCCCAGCGCGCAAACTCATAGGCAATGCATTGTTCCACCATGGTGCGCCAGACCGGCTCGGCAATCTTTGCGCTCAGGCCTTCTTTTTGTGCACTATTGAGGACTTTTTGCACCACATCTTCGATGCGCGCCTCATCCCGAACGACGTTGCGATCCGGTTTGATACGGGCCGCCGCATCCATATAGTCCTGACGCTCCTTGATCAGTTGCACCAACAGGCGGTCCAGGCGGTCAATTTCGTAACGGACGTCAGCCATCGTCTGGCACTCTGGGCCAGTGTTCACACGCGGATCGGAGGCATATTGGGTCATGGATGGCTTCTCATTGCTTTTGCGGCGGAACCTACAGAATGCTGCGCAACTGGCAAGTGGTGATAACGGCAAGGGTGCCACATAGTCGTAATGGCGCTTGATCTTGGCAAGCGTGCGCCGTAACACCTCCCCAAACGAGGAGCAACATGACCAATCCCCCCCTGTACGAAGCCATGCCCCCGGGCAGCCATTTTGAAACCGATGTGATCATCGCTGGTGCCGGGCCGGTGGGTCTGTTTGCGGTGTTCGAGCTGGGGCTTTTGGATTTAAAATCTCATCTGGTAGATATTCTGGACCGGCCCGGGGGCCAGTGCGCTGAGCTGTATCCGGAAAAGCCCATTTACGACATTCCCGGCATTCCGGTATTGACCGGCAATGATCTGACCCACAACCTGTTGCAACAGATCGCACCTTTTAACGCGCAATTTCACCTGAGCCAAATGGCCATAGATCTTAAAAGGCGCGACAATGGCAAATGGCGCCTGACCACTGATATGGGCACCACCATTGATGCCCCTGTGGTGGTGATTGCCGCCGGTGGTGGCTCGTTTCAGCCAAAAAAACCACCCATCCCTGATATTGATGCCTTTGAAGGCACAAGCGTGTTTTATTCGGTGCGCAATATGGAAGGTTTTCGCGGCAAAAATATCCTGATTGCGGGGGGTGGCGATTCGGCGCTCGACTGGTCCCTGAACCTGCATCCGCTGGCCAAATCCCTTGGTCTGGTGCATCGCCGCCCGGACTTTCGCGCCGCCCCGGATAGTGTCAGCAAGATGCGCACTCTGGTCGGCGCCGGCGGCATGACGCTCCATACGGGCCAGATCAAGAAGCTGCACGGCAAAGAGGGGGTGCTGAAGGGGGTTACTATGAAAACTGCCAATGGGGACATTGATGTGACGTGCGATATATTGCTCCCATTTTTTGGCCTGACCATGAAGTTAGGCCCGGTGGCCGATTTTGGTATTGCCATGGAAAACAATTTGATCCCGGTGGATACCGAAAAGTTTGAAACCAGTGTGCCCACCATTTTTGCCATTGGCGACATCAATCACTATCCAGGCAAATTAAAGCTCATCCTGTCGGGCTTTCATGAGGCCGCACTGATGGCGCAACAGGCATTTCGATATGTGCACCCGGATGCCAAATTGCGCTTTCAATACACCACATCATCTACCAGCCTGCAGCAGAAACTGGGGGTAAAATAAGCCATAGAGGCTTTTGCGCTGTATGGCTTTACCGACTCGGGCAATTGCAAAAAAATGTGCATTTTTGCTGACGTTCTTTCACTTCTTTCCCGGCCATACAAGACTGGCTGGCCCGCTGCGAACAGAATTTGGCAAAATGATTCTACCCCTTGCATCCCCCATTCAGGCGCGTTAATCGGCCCTTATGAACACGACACCCGAAGACCCCGAAATCATTCTTAATGTCACCACAATCGATGGCGAAGAGCATGCCCTGACTGCCCTGCCCGGCTGGCGGGCCATGGAGGTCATCCGTGATTATGGATTACCGATCAAGGCCGAATGCGGCGGTGCCTGTGCCTGTGCTACCTGCCATGTCTATGTGAGCCCGGCATGGGCAGACAAGCTCGTCCCCCCCACCAGCGAGGAAGAAGATATGCTGGATGAAGCCTTTGACGTAAAAGAAAATTCACGTTTATCGTGTCAGATTCTGATGAAACCGGCACTGAACGGACTGCACCTTTGTCTGGCACCAGGCTCTGAACCGGATTAGGTCACATACCCAGCCGCCAATGCAGTCTATAATATCACATTATGGTATTACATTGCCGCCATATAGTTCATTTTTGCCTTAGCATGATATTTATGCTATATACTCTCCAAAGGGGACACGCATGAGCGCTGCCACCCAAAGCCGTGACGCCTGCCTGCCAGATATTATTCTGGAGATCAGTCGTGCCCCTGATGCTGACAAACTGGTCGCGCTATTTCGACATTATCTGGATAAAATGTCTCTGGGGCCATTTACGCTCGCCGAGATATCCATTGCCGGTGAAAATTGGCGTGACAATCTGATACTGGGCACCGTACCTGATGCCTATCTGGCGGAATATTTCGCTACCAACAGTTTTTTTGATAGTCCGACTTTTCGCGCCACACAGTATTCCTGTAAGCCCATTTCTTTTGAAAAAATCTTTGACATGGCTCTCTTATCCAGACGCGGACATAAAATTCACAGTCGCGCCAAAAGTGCAGGCCTGGAGCATGGCTATTGCTTTCCCCTCAAGGGGAGAAGCTGYCGCCCCACGCTCATGTATATTTCTGGCGATTTTCAAGACATTAATGCTCAGACCCTGATGATAATGGAAATGGTAATTCTCGCCTTTTACCGGCGCGCCAGCGTTCTTTTCCCAGGAGTCAAACGGGAAGGAAAACGGCATGAAGGTGGATTATCAGACCGGGAGCGCGAAACCCTGAGTTGGGTGGCCCGGGGAAAGACCGATTGGGAAATCGCGCAACTGCTTGAAATCTCTGAACGCACCGTACATTACCACATTGAAAATGCAAAAAAGAAGATGATGGTGCCAACGCGTCTACAAGCCGTAGTGGAAGCGATCCGTAATCTTGAGATATTAATCTAAAGCTATTTTATTAAAGTATTTTAAACTTTATCCTGTCTGATCGGACAGGTTTAAACCCTTGTTGGAATCCCTAAATGATCGCTCTGCATTGCACGCACATTCGCTGCGTTCGCGTGATGATGTACGTTTTTTGACACTTTCCATTGCGAGCCCTTATGGAATCCCTAGACGAGCGCCTTGACCGTATTGAACGCGAAGCCGAAGACATGCCACAGCTGGACAAGCTGAGTGATCAGGCTTTGCGACTGCTATTGTCCCAGCATATTCAAGATATATGCAGTATCGGCAATAAACTTTCAAATATAACCTTCGATGAAATCGTGAAACTGGCGCAATCCAAACACGGTACACTTGGTATGTTATTACGAGAATGTGAAATTCGTGGCCGGACCACTGGCTGATTACGGCGCTGGCGGCCCCTGATACACCCCCTTGCAAATCACAGCGCCTTGGCTAAGCTAAACGCCAGCTAAATGGTTGTGCGCCTATAGCTCAGTTGGTAGAGCAGCTGACTCTTAATCAGCGGGTCACAGGTTCGAGTCCTGTTGGGCGCACCAATTTCATCATTTCTATCAATGGCTTAGAGAATCTTTTGTTTTTAGAGCGCATCATTAGATTTGATTTGGAAGCATATAGGAAGCAGCAGAAAGGCATTTTTCACAACGAATTTTCATGGATTAATAATAAAATGAAAAATGTGCGCGGTGTATTAAATTTAAAAACTCTGTATATGCGGGTCATAAGGGTTGAACCATTTTTTGCAAAATGTAGGGTAATGCTCTCAAAAGCTCAATTTAAAATCAACTTCGTGGTTTTGGATTTGAAGCCCTTATTGCCCCTAAACCAGGTTTCCTGTTTGAGTCGTCTATTTGACGCGCAAAAAAATTATTTCCCTATTAAGCGATTGCCTTAGCTATTTTTTGAACATATCTAAATTTATATTTTCAAGAGCATTTTTTTCATTGATATATTGTTTTTTATATTTTGTTGACACCATTCTTGGCAATAGAAATTTGTCGAAGACAATTTTTGCCGCTGGCTTATATACTTTTTTATCCGAAAATAAACCGTTTACCCTTTCAAGAAAAGAAGCATCCAAAATGCAACCTCGGTTAATTTCTTCTAAAATCCAATGAATAAGCGCTCTCTGAGCATTATCATATTGCTCTAACTCCATCGCTTTATTAATCGCCGATTCGTAGAGGCTTGCGCCTTTTTCATATAAATGTTGCCTGAATTGAATCAGTCCTTTTGTAGCCTCTAAAACACTATCTTTGTCTTCTGATTCTACATACAACAATGCTTTATTGTACGCCTCTTCGGCATCATTAACCTTTCCGGTCATCGCCAGACAATAAGCTAGATCGTTTAGCAATCCAGCGTCATTGGGGTTAGCCTGCAGGCCATAATCTATGAACCATTGCGCTTGTTTGAAATCAGTCAAATATTCAGCACACAAGAAGGAACCAATTTTTGCAGCTCTAATAGCAAATGGTTCATCTAAGAGCCATTGCTTGCAGTTAGAGACGGCTTGCTCCCAGTCTTCGTTGGCTTCAGCGTATTTTGTTCTTGCTTCAAAAGAAAGCTCGGTTCTCAATAACGATTTATCAAACTCTAAAGAAATCGAATTTTCAGCCCACCGCAGTTGAGCTACTGTATTTTCGTTGGCACCAATGGCACTTAATTTAAAATATTTCTTTGCTCGACTTTTATTTCCATTTGACAGCTCTAGGGTTGCTAGGGACGACGCTAACTCCGTCAATTGCGTAGGAGATATATCTGAATTCATCAATCGTTTAGCTTGCTTGTATTGCTTTTGTTTTCCGTCCGCCAAGTCAGTGACTGAGAGGTTTGCTGCCATCAACCAAGGGTCACTTTCTGGAATATCTCTTAAAATAAATTGAGCTTCAGTTATGTCATTATTGTGTATGTAGAATCGTGTTGCAGATCTGAGAACAAACCGACTCGTTGGTGCGATAGCCAATGCAGAACGGAGTTTCTGTTTCGCAGATTCCGTTTGTCCAAGTGAAGCATGCATTCTTGCTGCTTCAACGTATAAAATTGCATTCCTAGGGTTGTTATATAATGCCTTCTTAATAGTAGCTAAATTTGAATATATGTTTTTAGCTGTTAATTGCTCTGCCGTACTTTCCGCAATTTGGCTTTCCGGACTTTTTTTTAGATATGAGCTTGCTAAATCCCTTAAGGCAGTTGTTGCAGTTTTTTGTTCTATTACAAAAGCAGCAGCATCTCCAGTGGCTGTTGTTTTACCATACACCAGACCAAAAGAGATTAGCTCCGAAGCAGTTAATAGATCACGATGCTTTATCCAGTTGTTATTTGCATTCAATACTTCTTGCTTGTCGTACGACGGAATAATTTTATTTTTGTTAGTGCTGCTTAATAACTCAGGTGTTGGAGTGCCTCTTAATATCCTCCACCTTGGTATTACTTTTCGTGCCTCATCCTTGGGCTTATATTGCATGATGGTGTCTTTTCAGTGCTTTAGAAAAATACTCAAATTTCGAAATAAATCTCTCCAATCCGTAGTTATCAACATGAGTTGGAGATAAATTATGAGGGTGTCCACGTAACGCAGGGTCAGGTTCAACAAGATATTTCAATAATTCAATAATTTCGGGCACTTTTATAAATTTAGGGGAACTTGATATCTGTGATAACAATTCGTTTTCAAACACGTTCAATGCTTGAAAGTGCGCGTGGCGATAATAAACAAGAACATCGTGGTAGAAGCCCCTCCATCCCAATGGATTTGTTGAGTTCAGCCAGGGTCGATGCTCATCTTTTAGTAGAGAAATAGTTTTTGATGTCAGTGATGTGCCCACAACTAAGAAATATAGCATGCTACCCAGAAGATACAAATCGGCAGCCCTTCTCGCCGCAAGTCTACTACCCTGGCTGTCGCCATACAGCTGCTCTGGTGGAGCGTAAGGTATAGCTCCTGGTATAGTTAAGCCATCATGTGGTGCATCGATGGTTGAGCAATGCGCGCGCCCCAAATCAGCTAACTTGGCTAGCTCAGAATTATTAAAAACTAATATGTTAGATGGCTTTACATCTTGATGGCAAATGCCCACCGAGTGCAGTTGCGAAAGTCCAACAGCAATGTGATGCATTATGTTCATAGACCATGCCACATTTGCTCTTTTTTTTCTATCTGTTTGCACCCTAATATCACCTTCAGCTAATTCAAATATTAAATAAAATATACCATTAAAGGGTGCGCCTTTAATCTTTAAAAACCCGTCACATATTGCTACAACAACTCTACTCATTCTCTTACCAGTAGTTAATTTTACAACATCTCGCTCGAAGCTAAATGCACTAGTAAGTATATGTAATTGCCCCATCGGATCAGTTGAACTATAAGCGGCTCGAAAATCAATAGCTTTAAAGAATGCCTTTTTACCGGTTTTGCTCACCGCTTCATAGCATACTGAAAATGTGCCCCCTGTAGCAGCACTACCTCTAACTACCCTCTTGCCAACGACCCATCCGTCGTCAGTAGTTTCACCCTCCAAAGCTTCAATAGGGTCCAATCCTGTTTTCATGGGGCAAACAGCCTCTTTTTATGTCGTTCTATATAAAGCGTATGCGGCTTAAGGCTATTTGCCTTTATTCACTTTAATATAGAAGATTAATTCAAAATAATAATCCCAATTACTATATTCCAAAAATTGATGAGCAACAACCAATTTGACGACCACGAAGTTATTATAGTTTGGGATATCAAATTCTACTAAAATTAATACCTATGCAGTATAATACAAGATTCTCTTATGGGTAATTCCAATGCACCGATACAAAAAAAATAGTAGTCGTGGCTGTTTCGGCAATCTTTTGATGAAGATGAATAAAGCATGAGGTCAAACTTTAGACATTTTGTTAAAAGTTCTTTGAAAACAACGTTCCCCAAATATCACTTTTTTGCGCCAACCTCTTTTTCATCTCATCGGGATCATTTTCTAACGCCTCAAGATGCTGATGGCGCGTATAATC
>NVVU01000067.1 GCA_002733485.1 Robiginitomaculum sp. | reverse complement strand
TCATATGCGAGTTTGTCGAAGGATATTTTCAAGCCTATGCCCCTTATAGCATATCTTATCCATAGAAATGGCACACGAACAGCAGGCTTCAAGACCGGGGCGTGCAAAAAATAAGCGTGTTGCCGGAGGGGTCAGTAATGCTCATATCGTCATAGCCCCAAGACTGACTCTGCACACCGGGACGGGCATGCCGGTATTTTTTTTCATTCAAACGACGGCAATAGTCATGAACGTCAGGCACATCAATACGAATCGCAGAACCGGGTGTGCTATCGCCATGATGCTCTGAAAGGTGCAACAAACACGCGCCATTCCTGACACCGAGATAAAGGGGTGTGTTTGGCTCAAAACGGTGCTCAAACTCAATTTCGAACCCAAGAAAATTAATATAAAATTCTCGCGTGACCTGCTCATTAAAGCTGCGAAAAATGGGAACGGGCGGCTGAAATTCAGACATGGTTGATCCTTTTTAAGTGAAAAAAAACTATTTCTTCAAAATATCGGTCAGTTCACGTAATTTTGCCCGGGCGCGCAGGATGTAAAACCCCTGATTGGCCAGATGATTGGGGAAAAACTGGCCGCCGGGCGTACCGTTATTGACTACCAATGGCTGCATCACGGCGGCGACGCGCAGCTCTTCGAGCATTTTATTATAAAGCTCTGTGGCTTCGCGCCCTTCAATCACGGTTGCAAAATCCGCACGCAAGGCCTTGAGGATCATGTAATAACCATAGGCACGGCCCTTGGTGCGATAAAAAATCTTGTCCGCCTTAAAATCCAGCAGCCCCAGGGTTTTGTGCCGCCCGGTGATTTGCGCCTCCAGCTCCGCCGAGGCCGACCCCAGATCATAGGCAATACGGTCCAGCGCGGCGAGCAGATTGTCTGGCCGGGTATCAAAGGTGGCGTCGCCGGCGGCCAGACGGGAGTTATAACGCCTGAGCGCCTGCACCGCCTCTTTATATTGACTTTCCGCCGAAGCAGTGGGCCACAAGGTCCCCGGTTTTAATATCCAGGTGGTAGGCGAATATTGCAACCGCGCCCGGGCGATAGAGAGGTCCGGATCCGAGGCGGACGAGCCACGCTCGCGCCCGATCTGATCTTCCAGCTCAAAGGCAAACCGGCCGAGCGCCGTGACCATGCCGATCTGGTAATTGGGCATATTATTGAGCATGTGCGCCGGCACAAAGAAAGGCGCATTGGCCACCCAGCCAGCTTTTTTCAACTCGTCATCCATCAGGCCAGCCACCATGGCCACCGTATGGGAACCGCCCTTGGGATTAAAGGTCGGGGTAAACTCCGGATTGTCATCAATACGACTGGTCAGCATGGCCAGAATTGGCCACAATAATACCAGCGCAATCACAATCCCCACCGCAGTTTTACGCCAGCGGCGCCAATTACGGGCTTTTGGCAGGGGCACACTTTTGGCCGACTCGACCACAGGTTCATCGCCAACSGGCTTTCGACCAATGGATTTTACCTTTGACCAAAACCGCCGCGCCGCCTGACCTATCTGCATATTGCGTCCTCCGTATTATATTACATATGGGGCGCAGACGGCACTACTRCAAGCAGATAAACACGGTTTGCAATCAAGTTCTATTATATATTTAATACAACAGGCACAAATGTTTATAGGTAAAAACAGATCGATATAGATAGCCAATAAAGTCTATTTATATCGGCTCATAAATTGTTTGTGGGCAGGTATTGTTCATGGTTAAGCCATTAACATAATGAGCAATGACTGGGCTTTACCCCATAAGGTTGGGTGCTTTTATATACGTTCACACGAATAGAGTTTTATTGCCCGTCCCCTACTAAAGCGCCTTGTTGATTTCCTCGACCATTTTTTTGGCGTCTGAAAGCAGCATCATGGTGTTATCGCGAAAAAATAGCGGGTTTTCGATACCTGCATAGCCGGCACCCAGGGACCGTTTGATGAACATCACCGTGCCGGCGTGCCAGACCTGCAGCACCGGCATGCCGTAAATGGGTGACGAAGGATCATCCTCGGCCGACGGGTTGGTGACATCATTGGCCCCAATAACAAAGGCCACATCAGCCGAGCCAAATTCTGAATTAATATCTTCCAGCTCGAACACATCGTCATAGGGCACGTCGGCCTCGGCCAGCAGTACATTCATATGGCCCGGCATACGCCCGGCCACCGGATGAATGGCGTATTTTACCTCGACGCCTTCTTCTTTCAGCTTGTTGGCCATTTCCTTTAGCGCGTGCTGCGCCTGGGCTACGGCCATGCCATAGCCGGGCACAATGATAACTTTGCCGGCGTTTTTCATAATAAAGGCGGCATCTTCAGCGGCGCCGCGTTTCACCGTGCGCTCAATGCCATCATCCTCGGCGGCGGCAGCCGTTTCGCCAAAACCGCCCATTATGACCGAGATGAACGAGCGGTTCATGCCCTTGCACATAATGTAGGAAAGGATTGCGCCAGAGGAGCCAACCAGCGCGCCGGTGATCAAAAGCGCGGTATTTTCCAGCGTAAAGCCCAGCGCCGCAGCAGCCCAGCCTGAGTATGAGTTTAGCATGCTGACCACCACGGGCATATCCGCCCCGCCAATGGGAATGATCAGCAAAACCCCAAAAACCAGAGCAACCAGCGTTAACATCCAGAAGAGCGATTGCGCCGATGTGCCAATGCCATGGGTGCCGATCAGCATAAACACCAGCACCACCGCGCCGCCCAACAGGGCCAGATTGATAACATGGCGCATAGGCAGCATGATCGGTTTGCCGGACATATTGCCGTTAAGTTTGGCAAAGGCGATGATCGAGCCGGAAAAGGTGATCGAACCGATAAAAACGCCCAGGCTCAGCTCGATCAGGGACTGCATATGCAGCGAGCCGTCCGCATTGTTGATGCCAAAGGCCTCGGGGGCATAAAGCGCAGCAGCGGCCACAAACACGGCGGCCAGCCCCACCAGAGAGTGAAAGGCAGCCACCAGTTGCGGCATGGCGGTCATGGCAATGCGCCGGGCGATCACCGCGCCAGCCGTGCCCCCAAGGACCAGACCGCCAAGGATCATCACCAAGGATCCAAATTCAATACGGATGCTGAGCAGAGTGGTCAGTATGGCAATGGCCATGCCGACCATGCCGTAAACATTCCCCCGGCGGGCGGTTTCAGGGCTGGACAGGCCGCGCAGGGCTTGAATAAACAGCACCCCGGAGACGAGATAAAGAAAGGCAGCAAGATTGGCGCTCATAACAGATCAGCCCTTCTTCTTATACATGGCCAGCATGCGCTGGGTGACCAGAAAGCCACCAAAAATATTTACCGACGCCAGGGTGATGGCGATAAACCCGAAAAGCCGCGTCATGCCAAAGGCGGCTTTGATCTCTGCATCCGACCCCATAAAGGCATGGGCCGAGGCTGCGATCAGCGCGCCAACAATGATCACCGAGGAAATGGCATTGGTCACTGCCATCAAAGGCGTGTGCAAAGCGGGGGTGACGCTCCAGACCACGAAATAGCCGACAAAACAGGCCAATGTGAAAATAGCCAGTCGAAAAACAAACGGGTCTACCGTTACCGCTGAGGCAATTGCGAGCATGTCAGCTCTCCTTTGGCTTGGGTTTGGCTTTGGTGGCCGCGTGCTTGGGCGCGGCTTTTTTTGGTGCCGCCTTTTTAGGCACGACCTTTTTGGCCACAGTCTTTTTCGCAGCGGCCTTCTTGGCTACAGGTTTGGTGGTTGCAGCCTTTTTCGGGGCGAGCTTTTTAACGGCGGGACTTTTCGCCGGGGCCGTTTTCTTCGTCGCCGCCTTCTTTGGTGCGGCTTTCTTTACAGGGGTTTTTTTAGGTGTAGATTTTTTGGCTGCCGGCTTTTTCTCGGCAAAAGCCTCATTGGTAACCTTGCCTGCGCGGGTCAGGTTTGCGCCGGTGACAATTTCATCATCCCAATGGGGGGCATATTCGCTTTTCTCACCGCATAAGAGTGGCAGAAAATTGAAAAGGTTTTTGGAGTAAAGCTTCGCCGTGGCAGCGGCCAGCCGGGTTGGCAAATTGGTAAAGCCGGCAATGGTCACGCCATGTTTGACAATGGTCTTTCCGGGTTGGGTCAGGGTGCAATTGCCGCCGCGTTCTGCCGCCATATCAATGATAATGGCCCCTGGCGGCATGGCCTTGACCATGGCCTCGTCCACCAGCTTGGGGGCCGGGCGTCCAGGGATCAGCGCCGTTGTGATCACAATATCCTGTTTGGCGATATGCTTGGCGACCAGTTCGGCCTGTTTCTTTTGATAGTCCGCCGACATCTGCTTGGCGTAACCGCCTGCGGTTTCGGCGGCCTTGAACTCGTCATCTTCGACGGCGACAAACTTTGCCCCCAAAGAGGCCACCTGTTCCTTGGCGGCGGGGCGAACATCGGTGGCGGTAACAATGGCCCCCAAGCGCCGGGCCGTAGCAATGGCCTGCAGACCGGCAACCCCGGCCCCCATGATAAAGGTTTTGGCCGGGGCAACGGTGCCCGCCGCCGTCATCATCATCGGCATGGAGCGGCCATAAAGGGCAGCGGCCTCGATGACGGCACGATAACCGGCCAGATTAGACTGGCTGGAAAGCGCATCCATGGACTGGGCGCGAGAAATTCGCGGTATGAATTCCATGGCGTAAAGATCAATGCCTTTGGTGGCACAAGTGCGCACAAAGGCCATGTCATCAAAGGGGTCCAGCAGGCCGGCAATCCCTGCCCCCTTTTTAAGTCCTGTAAGGACATTTGCACCCGGGCGGCGCACACAGAGCAGCATATCTGCCCCTTTAAGGGCCGCCGTCGCACTCTTGGCGATACTGGCCCCGGCGTCCCTATAATGGGCGTCTGCAATACTCGCCCCGGTTCCGGCCCCGGTCTCCAGGGTCACACTGTGACCAGCGGCTATAAATTTTTTGACGGTTTCCGGCGTGGCTGCCACGCGGGTCTCGCCTGAAATTCGTTCTTTAAGAACGGCCAGCTTCATAATGCCCACCTTTACGCAAATGATGAGGGCGAGCTTGCTTCAATTCGCCGCGTACGCAAAGTCTTTTTTTGAGGGATTATAAAAAATTCGTGAGCAGTGGGGGTCAGGCGATGCCAATACGCGGCGGACCGCCTTTATCGGCCTGTGATTTACCAAAAGCGGTATCCAGTATTTTGGTGGAATCCAGGGCCAGTTGAATGGCCTCGGTCAAATGCTCTAATATCATCACGTTATTGGCCAGTACATGCATGGCCTCAGGGCGCTGATCATCGGCGATCTTGGTGCAACGATGCAAAATATCACTTCGAATATTAACCAGCAGATCTTCTAGTTTGCTGCCGTTTGGATTTTCTTCAGATACCAAAAAACGGGTCATTGGCCTCTCCTTGATTACGCCCGAAACGATCATGACCCATTGGCGTTAAGGATTTGCTGACAGAGGTGCAAAGAGGGCACGCGTGCGGATTTTGCTTGTGATGAAACCTCGATAATGGTGAGGTAGGCTTAACCGATGGAGGTAAAGTCATGAGTGGAAGAATTGGTGCCACAGCGGCGGCGGTGCTGCTGGAGGGATGGACCCCGCAAACCAAACGTGACGCCATTTGCAAGACGTATGAGTTTTCCAGTTTCAGCGTCGCTTTTGGCTTTATGGCCCGGGTGGCKATGAAGGCCGAGCAGATGGGTCATCACCCGGAATGGTTTAATGTCTATAACCGGGTCGAAGTAACCCTGGCCACCCATGACGCCGATGGCGTGACCGACAAGGATGTGGAACTGGCGCTGTTCATGGACGAAATCGCTTCATGAGCGCGCCATTAGTGCTGGTTACCGGGGCGTCGGGCGGCATTGGCCGGGCGCTGGCCTTTGAATTTGCCCGCCATGGCTATGATGTGGCGCTGGCGGCCCGCAATGCCGATGCCCTGGCCGACGTGGCCGCCAAGCTGGCCGGCAAGGGTGCAAAAACGCACATTATACCGGTGGATCTGGCCGTGCCGGAAGGGGCAAAGGCGCTTTTACAGGCGCTGAAAGATTTGCATTTGGAGGTGGAGGTTCTGGTCAACAATGCCGGGTTTGGAGATATGGACCCGGTGGCCGAGGCCGATTGTACCAAACTGGTCGCCATGGTGGATCTGAACATACGCACGTTGACGGAACTTAGCTGTGCGTTATTGCCCAATATGGTAGATCGCCGCCGGGGCGGTATATTAAATGTGGCCTCCACGGCGGCCTATATGCCCGGCCCCAATATGGCGGTCTATTATGCCTCCAAAGCCTATGTGCTCAGCCTTACCGAAGCCCTTTATGTTGAGTTGAAAGACAGCGGCGTTCATGCCTGTGCCTTGTGTCCGGGGCCGGTTAAATCCGGCTTTCAGGAGGCATCCGCCATGAAGGGGTCATTGCTGCTCAAAGTATCGCCAATGATGGCTCCCAAAAAGGTCGCTCGGGCGGGCTATCGGGCGTTTGCCAAAGGTAAACGGGAAATCGTGCCGGGACTTTCCAACAAGATCGTGGCGGTCATGGGACGAATTTTGCCAAAATCCATGACCATGGCACTGGTAAAGCGACTGCAAACACAATAACCAAATTATAAACAACAAAACAAAAAAGGAAAAATCATGACAGGACGGCTAGAGGGAAAACGCGCGGTAATTACAGGGGCGGCATCGGGTCTGGGAGCGGCGATTGCCCGCATGTTTGCGGCGCAGGGCGCCCAGGTGGCGCTGACCGATATCAATCTGGATGGCGTCAAGGCCATGGCAGACAGCATTAATGGCGAATTTCAGGGTGCCGCCACGGCCTATGAACATGATGTGGCGGACGAACAAAGCTGGAAAGATGTGGTGGCCGCCGCGGATAAGGCGCTGGGCGGTTTTAATGTGCTGGTCAATAATGCCGGCATTGGCTCGATGGCCTCGGTCGAGGATGAGAGCTTTGAGATGTGGAAACGGGTGATGGCCGTAGACGCGGATTCGGTATTTTTGGGCTGTAAATATGCGCTGGGGGTAATGAAGCATCATGGCCCCGGCTCGATCATCAACATTTCCTCCATTGCCGGACTTTATGCGGCCGGTAATATGAGCGCCTATAACGCTGCCAAGGCGGCGGTCTGGCTGCTCTCCAAATCCGTGGCCCTGCATTGTGCAGGCCAGGGCTATGATATTCGTTCCAATTCGGTCCATCCGGTGTTTATCAAAACGCCGATTCTGGATGGCATTGGCCCAGCCATCGGGGCCAAGGACAAAGAAGACCTGTATAACAAGCTGGCGCGGGGCATTCCGCTGCGCCGTATCGGTGAGCCGGACGATATTGCCTATGCGGCGGTTTTTCTGGCCTCGGACGAATCCAAATTTATCACCGGTATCGAGCTTAAAATCGATGGCGGCATGAGCGCACAGTAAACCGGTTTTCTCTCCATAGGGTTCCCGGGTTTCGCGCTCGGGGACTCTGGGTTGTGCCTCTTCATCCTTCGACAGGCTCAGGATGAGGTTTACGCTTTACCCCCTCCCTCTTTCAGGTGTGTAAAATCATGTAATGTTGGAGCGCTTGTCTGGCTTAGTGATCGCGTACCATAAGGGTGGATATCAAAAAGCGGGCATTGCCTTTACCGATGAGGCGGTCCGTCACGCCTTGCATTCTGGTGGCCAGATATTGCAGATCAGGGACCTCGCCCGGTGTGTACAGACTGCCGGCATATTGGGCAAGAATACGGCCATAGGCATCCCGCAGACGCGGTGCCAGTCTGGCGGCTCGTTCGCGAATTCGCTGATCTTCGATGTCCAGGCCATATTCAAAGTGCATAAGGCCGACCGGTTTGTGCCCAGAAAATACCGTGGCAGCACTTGGATAGAACTGCAGAAAGTTTTCTGCACCGGCGGACATTTTTTTGGTGCCATAGACCCTGGTTTCACTGCTGGCTTTTTCCTTGGTCTTGCCTCCGCCGCTGGCATAGGATGGCCCCGCGATCAGTATGAGTGCGCTGGTAATGGCAATCAGTATGGGTATGGACTTTTTCATGAGGGAGACCCTACCACCTGCAGGTAAAGAAAGTCTTTGGCGCGCTGGGGGGGGGCGAGCAAGCCACACACATACTGGGAAAGGGGAAACGGCCATGGCAAAAACAACACCTTCAAAGACACTGCCGCGACCTTTACCGCGTAAAGCCACAGAAGAAATTTATGCGCGTCTGGCGGCTGCTGATCCGGAACCAAAGACAGAGCTTAACTATTCCAATGCCTATACGCTGCTTGTGGCGGTGGTGCTGTCAGCCCAGTCCACAGACAAGGGGGTGAACAAAGCCACCAGGGCCTTGTTTGCGGTGGCTGACACCCCGCAAAAAATGCTGGAACTTGGCGAGGACAAAGTGCGCGAATATATCAAGACCATCGGCTTGTTTCGGACCAAGGCCAAAAACGTTATCGCTTTGTCCCGGCGTTTGGTGGAATGCTATGGCAGTGAAGTGCCGCATGACCGCGAAGCTCTGGAAAGCCTGGCCGGGGTGGGGCGAAAAACCGCCAATGTGGTTCTGAATGTGGTGTTTGGCATGCCAACCATGGCGGTGGACACGCATATTTTCCGGGTTTCCAATCGTACGCGTATGGCCCCGGGGCGAAACCCGCTGGAAGTGGAAAAAGCATTATTGAAAACCCTGCCGGAAAAATATGCAAAGCATGCGCATCACTGGCTGATCCTGCAGGGGCGCTATACCTGCCTGGCGCGCAAACCCCGGTGCTGGTTGTGTTCCATCGCTGATCTTTGCGCCTATAAAGACAAAACCCCGCCGCCGGACGGCGCGTGACGACTTAGCTGTCTTTGGGGCACCAGCCTGTACGGTCGCTCATGGCATGAGCCAAACCGGCGCGCAGCAACAAGGTGGATAGATCTTCGCCCTTGTCGGTTTGTACGCGGGCAATCACCCGACCGGCATATTTGCCTAGATGTACCGTGCGCAAGGTAACCGTGTCGCCAGTCCGCTGAACAACAAAATCCCGCGCCGCCCTGGCGCGCACACGCTCAACCGCACAGGAAGGGCGAAACAGTTCCGGCGCATCAATGCCGGCAAGGCGGACCTTGATGTCGATATGCTGTCCCGGCCATATTAATGCACGAACTGCCAGCGTATCGCCATCCACCACCCGTACCATCTCGGCAGTGATGGGGCCGCTAAGGATATCGCGGGACAAAACCGGGCCGGATCCAGCCAGTTCCAGCGAAAGGAGGGGGATTAAAAGCGATTTCATAAACGACTCGGCGTGCTGACAATAGGACTTTACTCCTATTATCAGAACAAAACAAGTCTAAAGTTCGCGTTAAGGTTGAGGCTAAATTAACGCCATGCCTTAATCGCCGCCGCCCATACCCATCATGCCGCCACCGCAACCACAGCCATGGTTTCCACCACCACCGCCGCCGCCGCGATTATGGCTGCGAAAGCGGATCAGCGGCGCGCGGGAAAGCACGCTGCCTCCGCCGCCAGTGATGATGGTGCTGCCACCGCCGCCAAAGAACATAGGGGCATTACCCCCTACGCCACCTGACAGGGTATTGAAAAAGGTAGCATTACTGATGTTTACACTGGCACTGGCACTGGCACTGGCGTGCGCTTGGGCGGAGCTGGAATAAACCTGGCGTTCGCCGGTGGGGCATGGTGCCGGGATCGTTTGCCCATGGTCATCCAGACTGTAACACCCTTCTTGTGGCAGGCGCGGCGCTTCCTGACCGCAATAGACATTGGTTTGGTGGCTGTCACCACCATCATTGCAGGCGCGGTGTTGTGCGGTGATGACTTGTGTGTGTGCAGCAGGTGGCAAATAAGGGCGCGTCGGTACATAGACATCGTAATTGCCATCAAAGGCACCGTTCTGGTTGCCGCGCGTCATCACGACGGGGCCGGCATCGGGATGATAGGGCGCAGGCGGCGTCCAGACCGAGGCCGGGGTGTTGGCGTTTTGGGTGGAATGATAGATCGAACCGGCATGGCTGTGGGCCTGGGCCTTTGCCTCGGTATTGCTGAAACCGGGGTGCGGCGTATGGGGGGTGTTTCGGGGGTCGTATTGCGGACCAAAGCGGGTGCCATCGGCGGCAACCCAGCGGCCCGCACAATCAATGCGCGATTGAGATGTGCTAACGGTACCGGTCAGGCAAAACCCGCTCTGGCCAGCCATCACCTGGCCGCCTTGGGCCAGGCCAAGCGCCAGAAAAGCACCGGCGATCAGGGTGGTGTGCAGGGAAAACATACGCATTGGTTTCTCCATGTCCCGTTTCAGAACAATTAGAACCTAATGCACGCAAGGCCTGTGCCGGAGTCCCTTCCCCCAAAAGGCGAAGATAAACATCATCTAGAAATCAGAGGCGATGCCCTTGCGTTCCCAATCGCCAAACCGGGTGGGCTCCTCCCCTTTGGGGCCGCCATATTCTTTGGGGCGTTCGGAAGTTTTGCGTAATTGCCGCCTTTTCTCGGCCTCGGCCAAGGCGCGCTGGGCGGCATCCGGGGTTTGCTTTTGCGGGTTATGGGCTTTGGTCATGGTACGGCAAAAGGCTCCCTGAAACGACGGATGCAGATTAACACGTGATCTTGCAGCAATAAACCTGTTAGCCCACCAAGGCCCATGGTATGCGCACCTATGCACGTAAAACTCTCACCAGCACGGATATGGGCGGCGAACGCCATTACCGCCATATTGGATCATGGCCATAGCATGGATGATTTCCTTGCAGGGTCTAATGGCTTTACTGCCATGAGCCAGCGGGACCGCGCTTTGGCTCGCGCCATTGCCGGTACGGTTTTGCGACGCCTTGGCCAGGTGGATATTATTCTGGCTCTCTATCTGGCAAAACCCCTGCCCCCCAAAACCGGATTGATGAGGGCGATTTTGCGCTGTGCCACCGCTGAGATTTTATTCTTGCGCAGTCCTGCCTTTGCGATCGTCAGCGAAGCGGTTTCCATGGCGGCGAGCAAAGGGAAAACCCGCGCCTTTCGTCATTTGGCCAATGCGGTTCTGCGCAAAGTAGCCGCCGAGGGGCCGGAGCGTCTGAAGGAAATTCCTGCCACCGTGAATATTCCGGATTGGCTTTGCCAAAGCTGGCAGGAAGCCTATGGCGAGGCAGCCATTGAAGAGGCGGCCAAGGTTCTTATAGAGGACCAGCCAACCGACCTGACGGTGTTTCGCGAATTGGCAGACTGGACCGAAAAACTTAGCGGTACGCCGATAGGGGAGCAATCCTTACGAATTTCACCATCGGATCGTCAGGCTGGCGATATAACCAAATGGACCGGCTTTGAGGGTGGTGCCTGGCAGGTTCAGGACGTTGCGGCTGCACTGCCGGCGTTGATACTGAAACCCCGGGCGGAAGAGTATATTATTGATCTTTGCGCCGCTCCCGGCGGTAAAACTGCCCAACTGGCCGCCAGCGGCGCCCGCGTGACGGCGGTTGAGCGCTCTCAATCCCGGCTGACACGTCTGGACCAGAATATGAAAAGGCTGGGCCTGAACGTACAGAGCGTTTGCGCCGATGCGCTGCAATGGAAGCCAGAGACCTTGGCCGATGCCGTGTTGGTGGATGCGCCCTGCACAGCCACCGGTATATTTCGCCGACACCCTGATGTACTGGCGCTAAAAACCCCCGAACAGGTGAACGATATGGCAGAGAGGCAATTTTCCATCCTTAAAGCCGCCGCCAGCATGCTGCGCCCCGGTGGTCGCCTGATCTATTGTGTGTGTTCAGCGCAAGTGGAGGAAGGCGAAGAAATTGCCCGCCGGGCGCTGGAAGAATTGCCATTGGGCCCCCTGGCCATTGAAACCGGGCCGCTGTCTTATGTTGAGACGTTTATAAAAGAAAATTATCTTCGTATTCCTCCCGGTGCCTGGGACGACAAAGGTGGCCTGGACGCCTTTTATATTGCCGCCTTTACACGCCAATAAGGCCTTAATTCTGCCCCATGCCTGAGCCAGAGATAAAAGCACGGTTCAGCCGCCGTTCAGGAACGGTTCAGCTTTGGTTCATTATGAACTATAGTTAAGGCGGGGCACATACAGTTGGTTTAATAATGACAAATAAGGATARTGGTATGACAGTTTCTCGATCCGTAACCCGCACCTTGGGTGCTTTGAGCGTTGCAGGCACGCTGGTACTTGGCGGTTGTGTCTCTGATCTTGGTGCCAATGACTATCAGCGCAGCGCTATTGGTGAAGTCAGTCATGCCGATTCCGGTGTGGTCATAGCCAGCCGGATCATTAAAATCGAAGGCAGCAATTCCGGCGTTGGTGCTGTAGGCGGCGCCGGCCTTGGCGCGGTGATCGGCAAGGAAGCCGGCAGCCATGGTCGCGACAGCGCCATCGGTGCCATCGGTGGTGCCATCCTCGGTGGCTTACTGGGCGCTGCCATTGAAAACTCCTCTACCCAGCGCACCGGCTTTGCCTATACCATTAAACTGGACCGCGATGGCGAAATCATCACCATTACCCAGGGCGGCGATGTGGCCATTTCCAATGGCACACCGGTTTGGGTGGAATATGGTGAGCGGGCCCGGGTTTTACCTAAACAGATGCCTCCTCAGGCCTATAACTGATACAGCTCTTTTTCSMTKWSWAKCRKYWYAKCAACACATGCAAAAACGCCCGCATCTGGATATTCCGGTGCGGGTGCATTTGATTTTCCTGCCGCTCTCGCTCATTAAAGGCTATGGACTCATGGCGAGCATAACCTGTGGCAGAAAATCAGTTTCTTGAAATTGCCAATGCTGCGTGGAAAGCAGGTCGCCGCCGTTTGGCGGGCGAACTGTTCAGCATGCCACTTTATCGCAAAATGGCGCTGCGCTTTCCATCCACGCTGGCACCGCAAACCAATCTGCCGCGATTGATCGAGGCCGACCCGCAAAAGGGGACGGCGCTGGTGCAGGGAAATTTCTTCCTTGCCGGCATGGTTTCTCATTTTGATGACGCCCGCGAATTATGGACAAAGCCGGTACCATCGCGCCGCTTTGCCGCACGCTTGCATGAATTTGGCTGGCTCCATGACTTGTTGTCTCTGGATAGCCAGGAAACTAATATGCTGGCAGGCGAGCATATGGATCATTGGGTACAGATCTATGGCCAGTGGAACCCGTTTTCCTGGGCACCGGGCATAACTGCCCGACGGTGTTTGAACTGGTTATCCTTTGGCACGACCCTTTTGGGTGAGAGTCATGAAGGCCAGGCACGCCGGGAATGCCTGATAAGGCAAATCACCTATTTGCACTCTTTAGGCGATATTGCCTCAGACACCCGTGATCGATTGCAGATTGCCACGGCAATGGTAACTACGGGGGCTATAGTTCCGGGCGCCGCACAATTTATGGAACGCGGGCTGTCATTGCTAAGCGCACAACTGGCGGAGCAGATCCTGCCCGATGGAGGGCATATATCGCGCAATCCTGAAATGGCGACCTTCACGCTGTGCGATCTGGTCTCGCTGAAACAAATGCTGGAATACCAGCACTTGCCGGTTCCCGATGATCTGCAAAAGGCSCTGGCACGGCTGGCCCCCATGGTACGGTTTTTATGTGCAGCCGATGGCCATTTAAGCGCCTTTAATGGGGGCGGCGAAGGGCATGCGCTGACGACAAAGCGTATTTTGCGGGCATTATCCATTCCTGAAAGCGCATTTACCTATGCCCCGCACTCTGGCTATCAGCGAGTGAAAACTGATGCCTCCGTTTTGATTATGGATACGGGACGTGCGGCCCCGGAACGCTTTAGCCAGGGGGCCCATGCCGGGGCGCTGGCGCTGGAGCTAAGCACTCCCGGCGGCCGCCTGATTGTCAATTGCGGCTGGTCTGAGGATCAACCGGATCAATGGCATCTGGCGGTTCGTACCAGCGCTGCACACTCGACCCTGGTCATTAATGATACTTCATCAGCGCAAATTCGATCATTCGGATTACGATCGGCATTGCTGGGGCCACGGCTGCGTCAACGGGGACTGGCCAACCCTTCGCGACGCAAGCTGGAACCGGGCAAGGGCACCCATCTGGAGGCCAGTCATGGGGGGTATTTGCATCGGTATGGTTTGATTCATCACCGCCAGGTGCTGGTCAGCGATGACGGAAATTCCATAGCCGGCGAAGACCGGGTTTTTCGCCCTCGGGATACTCAGAAAGCATCCGGACCAGTGACGCTGGATTGTGCCTTGCGGTTTCATTTGCACCCCAGGGTCCGGGCAAGCTTTGCGCGCGATCAATCACAGATTCTGCTGATTTTGCCAGATGGTACGGGCTGGCGCTTTCATTGCCCCACCGGGAAAATCGAGCTGCAACCTTCGGTCTATCTGGCCGCTGGCGCGCCGCCGCAGCGCACRCAACAACTGGTGGTGCAACACAGCATGMATACWCAATCAGACATCACCGACCCGCAAAACCTTATACAATGGTCGATAGAGCGGATGCAGGGATAATCATGGCATGAATGATAAACGACTCGATTTTCCATCAACCAGACGCAATGCCGACCCTATTGCGCAGGTGCTTAAATCCGTATTGCCCAATACCCCGTGTATGGTGCTGGAAATCGCCGCCGGATCTGGCCAGCACGGGGTGCATTTTTGTCATGAAATACCAAACCTGATCTGGTGGCCGACCGATATAGATCCGGACCATATCGTCAGCATTAACGCCTGGCGTGCACACAAAGGAATGACAGATCAAATCCATGAGGCGCAGAGGCTGAATGTATGCAGTGCGCCATGGCAGGAAGGCATAAAGCAAAAAAGCTGGCCGCCGGCCTTCGACGCTATCATCAACATCAACATGATCCATATTTCCCCATGGGAGGCGACATTGGGCCTGTTGAAAGGTGCGGCGCAACACCTTCGCTCCGGCGGGGTGATGATGCTTTATGGGCCTTATAAAATAGATGGAAAAAACACCGCCCCCAGCAATGCCGATTTTGATGTCAGTCTGCGCTCTCGTAATCAGGACTGGGGGGTGCGTAACTTGGACGAAGTGGCAGCGGCTGGTCGTGCGCAGGGACTTGCCTTACGCACAACCATACCAATGCCGGCTAATAATTTCAGCCTTGTTTTTGAGCGCGTTTAAGCCCTACCCGTTTCCAGAGCAGGAACACTGCCGGGATCAGCAACAAGGTCAATACCGTGGCGCTGGTCATGCCCCCAACCATGGGTGCCGCAATGCGGCGCATAACCTGGGAGCCAGTGCCCGTGCCCAGCATGATCGGCATCAGGCCGCCAATGACCACGGCCACCGTCATCATGATCGGGCGCACCCGGAACAGGGCACCATCAATAATGGCCTTGCGCAGATCGTCTACGCTTAACACGCGACCGTCCTGCTCGGCGGCATCCTGTTGTTCTCGCCAGGCCTGTTCCAGATAAACCATCATCAGCACGCCGATCTCGACCGAAAC
The DNA here is from genome assembly GCA_002733485.1 of Robiginitomaculum sp. Lineage (GTDB taxonomy): Bacteria > Pseudomonadota > Alphaproteobacteria > Caulobacterales > Maricaulaceae > Robiginitomaculum_B. Next base: position 1,667 of record NVVU01000067.1, on the reverse strand, counting down.
CCCGGCCAGAGCGATAAAGCCAACACCGATGGCCACTGACATGTTGTAGCCCAGAAAATCGAGCAACCACAGACCGCCAACCAGCGCCAGCGGTAAGGTACCCATAATGATGAGTACCGGTCCCATGCGGCGAAAGTTCAAAAACAGCAGCAGCATAATGATCACCAGCGTCACCGGAACGACGATGGAAAGCCGTGCCTTCGCCCGTTCCATATACTCGTACTGGCCGGACCAGGACAAGGAATACCCCGGCGGTAGATCAATGCCGTTGTCGACGGCCACTTTTGCAGCGGCAACATAAGAGCCAATATCAACCCCGGCAATATCGACATAAATCCAGCCATTGAGACGGGCGTTTTCACTGCGGATCACGCCAGGCCCGCCGGAAATGGAAATATCGGCAAGGCGCGATAGTGGAATTTGCGCGCCCATCGGCGTTACCACCGGCAGGGTTTTCAGTTTTTGCAAACTATCCCGATAATCACGCGGATAGCGTAAATTGATGGGATAACGCTCCAGGCCTTCAATGCTCTGGGTTATGGTCATCCCGCCAATGGCGGTGCGCACCACGTCCTGAACATCGGCGACATTCAAACCAAAGCGGGCAGCCTCGGCGCGGCGAATATCAATGTCGACAAAACGTCCACCGGTAACCCGCTCGGCATACACTGAGGCTGTACCAGGAACGGTCTTTATTACCTCCTCAATCTTCATGCCTATATCGCCAATAACATTCAGATCCGGTCCGGCAACCTTGATACCCACCGGGGTCTTGATCCCGGTGGCCAGCATATCGATGCGGTTTTTGATCGGCATGATCCACACATTGGTCAGACTTGGCACCTGCACAATACGGTCAAGTTCCTGCTTGATTTTTTCCATGGTCATGCCGTCTCGCCACTCATCCATGGGTTTAAGCTGGATGGTGGTTTCCACCATGGTCAGTGGTGCCGGATCAGTGGCACTGTCCGCGCGGCCAGCCTTGGCATAGGTGGTTTTCACCTCTGGCACGGTCATGATGAGCTTGTTGGTCTGCTGGATGATTTGTGCCATTTTTCCTGCCGAAACCGCCGGAAAGGCGCTTGGCATGTAGAGCAGATCGCCCTCATTCAGGTCTGGCATAAACTCGCTGCCCATTCGCGAAAGGGGAATGGCGGAACTGGCCAGCACCAACCCGGCCACCAGAACCATCATCACCGGGTATTTCAACACCAGATTGATAAAGGGCCGATAAATGGCGATCAATAACCAGTTCACCGGGTTTTTGTGTTCGGGCAGAATTTTGCCGCGAATGAAATACCCCATCAACACCGGCACCAGCGTGATCGAAATGATTGCCGCTGCTGCCATGGCATAAGACTTGGTGAAGGCCAGAGGGTGAAACAGGCGTCCTTCCTGAGCCTCAAGCGAAAAGATCGGTATAAAGCTGAACGTGATAATCAACAGCGAGAAGAACAATGCCGGCCCCACCTCAATCGAGGCCTCGGTGACGATTCGCCATCGGTTTTCGTCGGTTAATGGCTCTTTTTCGATGTGTTTGTGCATATTTTCGATCATCACAATCGCGGCCGCCACCAGCGCACCAATGGCAATGGCAATACCGCCCAGCGACATGGCCTGAAACCGGTGTCCAGCCAAGATTGCCAGAGAAGAACACGATGAGCAAA
>NVVU01000066.1 GCA_002733485.1 Robiginitomaculum sp. | reverse complement strand
TTCGTCCGTATCCACCCCGCATCGGATCAGGGTTTTAAGCCGCCACAACCAGCGCGAGGCGATAGCCGGTTCAGAGCCGGTGCGTTTGGCCCGGCTCAGCAAAACGGACGGCTTGCTGGAATGTTCGGCAAAATCATGGGCGGCCAGGCCCAGACGGCGTTCCGGGTCCGGCAGGCCCAAGGCCAGCCGCAAAGTGCGCGGCAAAAACGGATCCTGCGCCCCATAGGCTGGCCAACTGCCTTCGTTCAGACCGCCCAGCAGCACCAGATCGGCGCTGATCATGCGCGCTTCCAGCGGCCCCAGAATACGCGCCCGCGCCTGTGCCGCCCCTTTGGGCCGGATCGGGCGCTGGTGCGACAGAGTTTTGAAAATATGCGCATACTCGCGGGCATCCACATCGCCCAGCGACCCCGCATCGCTCATCAGTGTGCGCAACAAAGCCGCCGCCCCGGCCCCGGCGCGGCCCTGCCATAACCGCTCATCGCCGCTTTGCTGATCGCTTTGCGCCAGCGCCACCGCTGCCCGGGCATGGGCCATGGCCCAGTCGGCCACCATAGCGGTATCCATTTTGGCCAGTTCGGTCAGTGCCAGAGTCAGCACATCGGTGAATTGGCTTAAAGCCGCATCATCCTGAATGCTATTTTGAAAACCCATCAGGGTATCAAAGCGTTTGACGCCGCGAAGACAGCTTATCTCCAATCGCTGGGCGCAAATACGCGCCTCATCCGTCTCCAGCCCCAGTGTGGCCAAGGGTGAACCCAATAATGAGGCCAGCACCAACGGGTCGGTCGGGGTGACCGCCGCTTCGCCAATCAAATTCAGAAACACCCCGACGGGAGTAATATCCAAAGGCGTGCCGGCACTGTCATCAATCCTGATATCCCAGCGCCAGAGCGCGGCGCTGACCCGCTCGGCCAAGGCCCGGTCCGGGGTGATCAGCACGGCGGTTTTTTGTGGGCTCTCCAGCGTGCGCCGAATGGCCAGCGCCAATACCAGTGCTTCTTCCTCCTCGTGCTGGGCCTCGATGAGCGACAGGCCACCAAGCCCGGTGCGCACCAGATCCAGCGCTTGCATCTGTTCGTCTTTGGCAAGACGTTTTAAACGCTCGCCCCAGCCCGCCGTGGCCTGGGCCGGCAACAGGGCTTCGTTGATCAACCGGCGGCGGGTGCGGGCGACCTTGCGCTCTGCGGTGCCCGGCCAGAGGCGCACCTGATCCCGGGTGATGCCCATATGTCTGAGCAGTCTGGACAGACCATATTGAGGATGCGCCGGGCTTTGTTGCACGCTTTGCCAGTCTTCATCTGAGAGGCTCTCATCCAGCCCCGGCAGAACCACTGCCCCCCGGGGAAGGCGCGCCACCACATTCAGCAGTTTTGCTGTGGCCGGGACCGAACCGGTGGACCCCGCCGCAATGACCATATGATCCGGCGCTTTGTGCTGCCAATTATCGGCCAGTGCATTCAAAACCAGCGAGCGATAGGCCGCCGGGTCAGAGGCCCCCAGATCGCGCAAATGCGCGGGCCAGTATTGCATTACAATATCCAAAAACTGGCTGGCCCTTTGTACGTGTTCGGGCTGCCCTTTCAGGCGCTCCTTAAATTCATCGCGAGCCAGATCAAAGCTTTCCACCTCTTCGGTGTGGGCTTCATCAATCAGCCTGGCCAGTGCCTCGGCCTCAGCCATGGCTACGCCGAGCGCATCATTTTGTCCGCTGGCCCGCAGCCGCGCGCGCACCAGAGCGCTAAGGTCAAACAGGCGCTGTTCGGCCGACAGGGCGCGAGGTAATTGCAGGGCGATGGCACCCGGCTCGAACGGTGGCTCGTCCGCATCCACATCCCCAATGGCCCGAATACGCGGCAACAGGACTGCGCCGGTGCCGCCAACCACGTTGATAAAGGCGTCGCCAAGTCCCCTTACCGCCCGGCGGGTGGGGGTGAGGATCATCGCATCGCTAAGCCCATAGGGCGAGGAGGTATCCACCGCCGCACATACGCCCCGGGCCAGTTGATCGAGAAAATTTACCCCGGACGGCATGGTAAACACCCGGGGGCCATCGCAATTCAGAAAATTGCCAGGCCCGCTCATCCGCAGCCCTGTGCCAGATAGGCATTGGTCGCGTCCAGCGCCTCCGGATCGCCCACATGCAGCCAGAAACCATCCATCACCACGCCATAAAGCGCGCCTTTGGCCAAGGCTTTATCCCAGATCAGATTAGCGGAAAATGGCCGCTCGGCCTCACCATCCAGCAAAGCCGGGTCCAGAATTTGCGTGCCGGCATAATAATAGGGCACCTCTTCATCGCCGGTGCGGCGACGCAAGCGCCCGTCTGCATTCAGGTCAAAATCGCCCCTGGTGTTCAGTCCCATGGCATGGGTTTTTCGCGCCAGCAACAACACCGCCGCCGGCTTTTCTATGGCTTCAAATTTTTGGCTGAGCCCCCGCAATGGATCAGCGGCCAATTGCGTCCACAAAACATCACTGTTCATCACAAAAAATGGCTTATCCCCCAGCATGGGCCGGGCACGCACCAGCGCACCGCCGGTTTCCAGCAGGCAACCGCGTTCATCAGAGATTTGAATTTTAGGCGCGTCATCGCGCTCACCAAGATGCGCCTGCACCTTGTCGGCAAAATGATGTACATTGACGATGGCCTCTTCCACCCCGGCATCGCGCAAACGATCCAGTTGATGAGACAATAAAGTACGCCCGGCCACCTCCACCAGAGCCTTGGGGCAGGTCTGGGTCAGCGGCATCAGCCGCGTACCCCGCCCGGCCGCCAGCACCATGGCCCGTTCCGGCAGGCTCATTCCTGCCCCTCCGTAAAGATGGCAGGCACATGATCCTGCATCCATTTTTGTAATTTGCCCAATACCGGATGTGAAAGCGATCGCACGATTTTACGCGCCGTGATGGGCAGGTATTGYAAATACCGCTCTTTGCCATCACGCTTGGCCAGACGCACAAAAATACCCAACACCTTGGCCGAGCGTTGCGCCCCCAAAATGGCATAACTTGCCCGAAAGGCTTTGGGGTCAGTGATTTTGGCGTGTTCGATAAACCGTGCAATCATGGTTTCTTCCAGCCCGTCCGGCAGATCGCGCCGCGAATCCTGTAACAGGGAAACCAGATCATAGGCCGGGGAGCCAAACAGCGCGTCCTGAAAGTCAATCAGACCCACCCGGGCCACGCCGTCGCGATCCGGCAACCACATCAGGTTTTCCGCATGCACATCGCGCAGACTGAGCACCCTTGGCAGGGCATCCAGTTGTGCAAATGCCTCCAGCCACAGGGCCTCGACCTCCTCATGAGCTGCCGCGTCCAGCGCCGCCCCCCGATAAGGCGCATACCAGTCGATCAACAAATTGGCCTCGGTCATCAGCGCGCAATTGTCATAATCCAGCACCGTCCAGTCATCACCGCCAAAGGGCATTTTGGCCCCAAAGCTGGACCGGCTGAGCGCCGCCAGTGCATCCACAGCCGCGCCATAAAGCTCGGCCTGATCAACCGCAATGCGGGCAAAAAGGTCATCGCCCAGATCCTCCAGCAACAATAAATTGTGCTCGTGATCGGCGGCCATGATTTTGGGGGCGGAAAAACCTCGCGCCACCAACTCTTCGGCCAAAGCGGCATAGGCGCGAGTATCCGACCCCGAAAGCCGGGCCTGGGCATTATAGCCAAGGGCGGCGCGCTCTTCCTCATTCGCCGCCGGCGGGCAGGAACTGGCTTCATCCCCCGACGGCGCATCCATCAGAATGGCCGGGCCATTGGCACCATAAAGGCGTTCATAGCGCCGCGACGAGGCATCTGCCACCAGAGCGTGGCGCCGCGCCGCGCCCCAGCCGGAGCGCTTGAGAAAGCTTTCAATATCGCGGGCGCGGTCATTAGTGCTCAAAGCGGCTCTCCCAGACTTTCCCATGGGGAACCAGTTCTGCCAGCCGACGACCGTTTTTGTGTATATTCAGGGTTATATCCAATCGTATTGCGGGCAGTAATCCACCCATTCTTTGCGGCCATTCTATCAGCGTTACCGCATCGTCAAAGCGTTCTTCCAGACCAATTTCAATGATGTCCCCAGCCTGCTCCAGCCGATAAAGATCGGCGTGGATAATGTCAAACTCTGGAGCCTCATAATATTGCATCAGAGTGAAGGTCGGGCTGGGCACTTCGGTATCTATACCACATAAAGCGCGCACATAACCCCGCGCCAGCACGCTTTTTCCAGCTCCCAGATCTCCGCTCAGGCACACCACATCACCCGGGCGGGCGCGGCCAGCCAGTACCGCCCCCAGCGCAGTGGTGTCGCTCTCATTGATCAGGATATGGTTGCGGGAAAGGGGCGTCATGCAAGGTTCTTAAAGCCTTGGTGAAAGCCTGACAATGTACACATTGCGCACAGGGGACTTGATCTTGCCTGTCAGCCCTTTAAATGACCTCTGTACAGTGAGATGGAAAACAATGGTCAAGATTACCTATATCGAAAATGATGGCACCGAACACACCGTTGAGGTCAAACCCGGCATCACCCTGATGGAGGCCGCCGTCAATAACATGGTGCCCGGTATTGATGCCGATTGTGGCGGTGCCTGCGCCTGTGCAACCTGTCATGTCTATGTTGACCCGGCATTTGCAGAAAAAACCGGCAGCGCCGAAAGCATGGAAGAAAGCATGCTCGACTTTGCCTCAGACCCCAAACCGGAATCGCGCCTGTCGTGCCAGATCACGGTGACCGAAGATATGGACGGCATTATCCTGCGTCTGCCCCGCAGCCAAGGGTGAGTGCTGGCCGCCCATGGATTGTCTTACTCACTGCATTGCTTGTCCTTGGTGGCTGTGCCTCCAAAGCTGGCTTTCGCCTCAACCATGATTATCCGGCCCCGCCCAGTATAAAACGCCTGACCGAACCCGGGGCCTGTCGGGGCGGCGAAGCCCTGGCCGCGCGATCCCTGATCTTGCCCAAATACCCGAGATTCGCCAAACGACAAGGGCGACAGGGGTGGGTGGTCGCCCAATTGGACGTCCTGCCGAATGGCCAAACCAGCAATGTGGCGGTCAAACAATCCGCCCCCGAAGGCATTTTTGATCGCTCGGCCATCAAGGCAGTGCAGCAATGGCAGTTTGCGCCGGTCGGCGGCGCCGGCCTTAGCAATTGTCTGGTCTTTATCGACTATCGTCTGGGCCAGGTACGCATCGGCCGTTAGGTTTTTTCCTTGGTGTCATTACCCGGTTCCTCCGGGTAATCCAGTCTTGTTGCAAGGCCGCTCTGGATTACCGGGACAAGCCCGGCAATGACAGGTCAGGGGCAATAACCAACACTATACTCCAACCACGCCATTGTTGGATAAGCTCCCACCAGCCCCACCCCCATACCAAAGGTATCATCCCCGACCTGATCCGGGATCTATAGGGACTCAGTACTGGATTCCGGCTTCCGCCGGAATAACGAAGGACTTTATCCCCCGCATAGCGCAGGCAAGGGTCAAAAAGGGTCAACCTTTACCCCTGGGCCACCCCTGCCTTACCCCTTATTGCCCCCTTAAAGTGAACAAAACATCCCTCAAACGCCCCCCATTTACCCCTTTTTATCCCTCATTATCCCTTGAAATTTAGGGGATAGTTTTAATTTACTCTCACTGATTCCGCTTATGCTAAAATGGTTTCAAGAGCATCAAAAATGCACTAGCGTGTAACCATGATTCAGGATTTTAACGTTAAGGGCGGGCCTCAGGCGGGCCGCGCTCATTTGCCTCTATTGCGCCGCGAGTTGTCACAGCGTGATCTGGATGGCTTCATTGTCCCCCATGAGGACGAATATCAAAACGAATACCTGCCCGGGGCGACCGACCGACTGGCCTGGCTGACCGGCTTTACCGGCTCAGCGGGCGCAGCGATCGTAATGGCGAAACGCGCCGTGATGCTGGTCGATGGGCGTTATACCTTGCAGGTGCGCGAACAGGTGGATGCAAGCCTTTTTGTCTATGCAGATCTGGTGGAAACCGGCATTGCCGGGTGGATACGCGCCCATACCAAAACCGGCGATACGCTGGGCTATGACCCACGCCTGCACAGCCCCGATTCGCTGACTGGAATTGAGAGTGCCGCCAAAGCAAGCGGTGCCGTTCTGTTGGCACAGGACACCAACCCCATTGATGTTGTGTGGGCAGATCGCCCCCCCATGCCTGAAGCGCCCTTGCACGTTCAGGCCCTGGAATATGCCGGCCAGCCACACGGGGACAAAATTGCGCAAACCGCCAAAGCCCTAAAAGAGAGCGGCGCGGAGGCGGCGGTAATTACCGCGCCAGCCTCAATCGCCTGGCTGTTTAATATCCGCGGCGGTGATGTGGCCTGCTCGCCTTTGCCCTTAAGCACTGCATTGGTGCGCGAAGACGGCACGGCGGCGTTGTTCGTGAACGCCAGCAAAGTCACCGACGAAGTGCGCGCGCATTTGGGCAACAGCGTGGCCATTCGCAATGAAGAGGACTTATCCGAAGCCTTGCACGAAATGGACGGCACCACTATCAGTCTGGACCCCGGCACCGCCTCGGCATGGCTGTTTGAGGAAGTAAAAAAGGCCGGAGCGCAGATCCGCCGCGCACCGGACCCGTGCGCCTTGCCCCGGGCCTGCAAAAACGAAGTGGAGATCGAAGGCTCTCGTCGGGCGCATATTCGCGACGGGGCGGCCCTAACGCGGTTTTTGTGTTTCATGGCTGGTGAGGAAGGCCAGTCCGGCGAAATGAGCGAGATCAGCGCCGCACAAAAGCTGGAAAACTATCGTCATGACACCGGGGTGTTGAAAGATTTATCGTTTGAGTCCATCTCCGGGGCCGGGGCGGATGGGGCCATTGTGCACTATCGTGTCACCACCGCCAGCAATGCCATGTTGACCCGTGGCGCGCTGTATCTGATTGATTCTGGTGGTCAATATCTGGATGGCACCACCGATGTCACCCGCACCATCGCCATTGGTGAGCCAGATGCGGAAATGAAAAACCGCTTCACCCGGGTGCTAAAGGGCCATATTGCGCTTAGTCGCGTACGCTTCCCCGAAGGCACCACCGGCACCCATCTGGACATATTGGCCCGCGCCGCCCTGTGGGAAGCCGGGCTGGATTATGCCCATGGTACCGGCCACGGGGTTGGGTCATACCTCGGTGTGCATGAAGGGCCACAGCGCWTTGCCCGGGCGTGGAATGACACGCCTCTGATGGCTGGCATGATCGTCTCGAACGAGCCGGGGTATTACAAAACCGGGGCCTATGGCATCCGGATTGAAAACCTGCAGGTGGTCAGTGCGGCTGAACAGATTGAAGGCGGGGAAACACCAATGCTGGGCTTTGAAACCCTGACCCTGGCGCCGATTGATCGCCGCCTGATCGAACCCTCTATGCTGGATGAGGCCGAAACCCGATGGCTGAACGATTATCACGCCCGGGTGCTGGCCATTCACGAACAATGCCTGCATGAAGAGGAGGCCAGTTGGTTGCGCAAGGTCTGCGCGCCGCTAGGCGGCTAAACGAGGAAAGGCGGCCAGCTTTTGCTGACCGCCCCSTGCCACGTGCGTCCCCCCAAAGGGCTGCAAAGCGTAGCAAATTCCTGGTTAGTTCCGTGCCCAGGTGCCGTTTACCGTACGACACTCCTTGACCTGCTTGGTCCGCCGGTTGCCGTGGTGATCACGGGTGGTGATATTGCGATACCGGCACTTCTGCGTTTTGTAGGGCTGGGCGTTATAGCCGTTATTATAGGCGCTTTCTTTATAATACCCGCCTTCCAGACGCTCATTCCAAAAGCCATTGCGGTTATTTTCATTCCGGCGTGCCTGGCGGCGTTCACGGCGCTCATGGCGGCGGTACTGGCGTCTCTCATTGGCATAAGGATCATTGTTATACCCATAATTCCGATTGTAGCCAGTGTTGTTATAGCCAGTGTTGTTATAGCCATTATTGTAATAACCGGAGTTATAGCCGGTGTTGTTATAGCGGTTGCGATGCTTGCGTTTGCCATAACGCTTGTTCTTGCAATCCGGGCCATCAGCGATCGCCGCTCCGGCAATGCCTCCAACCACGACCCCGGCAACAGAACCTTCGGTACGATTGCCACGACCGGCAATTTCATTGCCGAGCAGACCGCCAAGAAGGCCGCCAACCAGCGCCCCAACCACCTGCTTGTCCTTGTCGCTCTTGCAGCGGTATTGACCGCGATAATTATTCTGGTCCGCATAGGCGGCGGCAGGCAGGGTGAGGGCAGCGCCAAGCGCCATTGCGGTGATGAGTGCTTTACGCATGTTGATCTCTCCATTTGTCATGCTGTTTATCAGCGATGAGGAGAGACTAGATGAGCCTGCCTGAACGGCACCTGAAAGCGTTTGTCAGGTTMTGTTATRKTATTTTTTATTTKATTTACAATWGGTTATCCGCATTGCCCGCGATGACGSAGCWTRTGATCGGCCARAACACAGGCCAGCATGGCCTCGGCAATRGGCGCRGCRCGCACRCCGACACACGGGTCATGGCGGCCYTTGGTGCGCACCTCAACCTCYTCRCCWKWRCGGTTGATACTCTGGCGGGGTGTCAGGATGGAGGAGGTCGGCTTGAAGGCCGTGCGCACRATRATRTCCTGACCGGACGAAATRCCGCCCAGCACGCCGCCATTATTATTAGAGAGAAATAYCGGGCCATCSGSGCCGCTGCGCATTTCATCKGCATTTTGCTCSCCGCTAAGMCGCACCRCGCCAAAKCCCGCGCCGATCTCAACGCCCTTGGCYGCCGGGATCGACATCATYGCCCCGGCAATRTCTGCATCRAGCTTGCCATAAACCGGCGCKCCCCAACCCACCGGCACTCCATGRGCYACCACTTCRATCAGCGCCCCCAGCGACGATCCGGCTTTGCGGGTCTTGTCCAGCAGCGCCTCCCAYTSKGGCAGGGTTTTGGMRCTGGGGCAGAAAAGCGCATTGCGTTTGACCTCATCCCAGGACCAGTCATCRCGYGCCACCGGMGAATCGCCRATCTGCACCAACGCCCCGGCAATGGWGATCTSATCRCCCARAATTTGCCGCGCCACCGCGCCAGCCGCTACCCGCACAGCGGTTTCGCGGGCCGAGGCCCGCCCCCCGCCGCGATAATCACGAAAGCCATATTTGGCATTATAGGTATAGTCTGCATGGCCGGGCCGGTAAGTATCAGCAATCTCGCCATAGTCTTTGGACCGCGCATCGGTGTTTTCAATAATGAGACTGATCGGCGCGCCGGTAGTGCGGTTTTCAAATACGCCGGAAAGGATTTTCACCCGATCAYCTTCGCGGCGCTGGGTCACATGGCGCGAGGTACCAGGTTTGCGGGCATCAAGAAATGGCTGGATGATCTCTTCGGTCAGCAGATATCCCGGCGGGCAGCCATCCACCACRCAGCCAATGGCCGGGCCGTGGCTTTCGCCCCAGSWRGTAAATCKAAAYAKRTGWCCGAATGTATTATGTGACATCAATACACCTTAGCGTCTTGGCGCTGTGTCTCAAGCCTTGCTCTGTGCATGGGGGCGCAAGGGATTGCCCCAAATGCGATTAAAACGATGCAAAGCATCGGAAAAACCCGTGGCGCGGCGGGATTTGAGCGTGAAATACAAATGCCCGTCTTTGGCCCCCTCGCGCCCCGGCAGGCCCTTGCCTTTCAGGCGCAGGCTCTGACCATGGCTGGACAGCGCCGGAATGCTGACTTTTAAGGGGCCGTGGGGCGTAGCCACCTCGACCTTGCCGCCATTGCGTAATTGCGCCAGATCCAGCCAGAGCGGCATATGCAGATCGCGKCCGCGTAACGATGCCCGTTTATGAGCCAGCAGTTTAATCCGGATCAGCGCATCGCCGCTATGGCCACCGTACTGCCCGGCACCCCCGGCCCCCTTTAACCGGATCATGTCATCACGGGCACAGCCGGCRGGGCATTKCACATCCAGCGCCCGGCCATTTGGCAAGGTCACCCGCCGCYTTGCCCCCCTTAGCGCATCTTCAAGGCTAAGATGCAGCACYGCCTCCAGRTTRGCKCCATTGACCGGTTTTTTAAGGGGCCGCTCGGGGATCGCCCTGGCAAGTTTCCAAAACCCCAAAACCAGCGCCTGGCGCGCCGTGCCATCGGGTTGGGGCTGATCTTCCAGAACGGCACTATGGGCCGCCGTAATGGCGTGAAAGCGCTCCTGATTACCGTTTGGGGCATCGGGGTGAAAGCGTTTGGCCAGGCGGCGATAGGCGGCCCGTGCCTCTTGTGCGCTGGCCCCTTTGGCGAGGCCCAGTACGGAATAACAATCTGACTTCGAATCACTCATGGACAAAAGGCTAGCGGCGATGAATGATCGAGATGTAAACAACACCGACATCTATGGAGCGCCCCATGAGCAAAGAGCCGTTAATTCCGCCCAGCCCCAGTGAAAAAGACTATTACGATACGGCCCATGACGAACCGGGGGATCTGTTTGCCCGCGATAACCCGTTTGCGCTTTTTGCCGACTGGCTGCGCATGGCCGATAAAAAAGAGCCAAATGATCCGAACGCCATGTGTCTGGCCACGGTGGATGAAACCGGCATGCCCGATGCGCGCATGGTTTTGCTGAAAGATTTTGATGACGCCGGCTTTGTTTTTTACACCAACACCCACAGTGCCAAGGGGCTTGAGCTGTCCGCCAATCCCAAAGCCGCATTGGTCTTTCACTGGAAAAGCATCCGTCGCCAGGTGCGTGTGCGGGGTGATGTTTTGCCGGTTAGCGAAGCCGAAGCGGATGAATATTTCGCCAGCCGCGCCAGAGACAGCCGCATTGGTGCCTGGGCCAGCAAACAATCACAAGAACTGGAAAGCCGCTTTGCGCTGGAAAAACGCGTGGCCGCCAAAGCCGCCAAATTTGGCATTGGCAAAGTCCCGCGCCCACCGTTTTGGTCCGGTTATCGCCTTGCCCCCACCCAGATCGAGTTTTGGCGCGATCGGCCGTTCCGCCTGCACGACCGGCTGGTGTTTTTACGGGAAAATGTGACAGCGCACTGGACCCAGCAGCGGTTATATCCTTAAACAAACAGACTTTACGCGAAAGAGGGGAATTATACATGCAAGGTTTGATGCAGGACTGGCCGTTAACGTGCGACAAGATCATTACCCACGCCAAAATCAATCACCCGGATCGCGAGATTGTCTCGCGTCAGGTGAGCGGCGTTATCACCCGCACCACCTATGGTGAAGTTTATGACCGCGCCCGTTTGCTTTCTTCGGCCCTGGTCAAGCGTGGTATCAAGCTGGGTGATCGTATCGGAACCATGGCGTGGAATAATTCCCGGCACATGGAGGCCTGGTATGCCATTATGGGCATTGGTGCCATTTGCCACACGCTGAACCCGCGCCTGTTCCCTGAGCAACTGAAATACATCGCCAACCATGCCGGCGACCGGATGATTTTCACGGACCTGACCTTCGTGCCCACGCTTGAGGCCGTGCAGGACGACCTGCCCGATGTGGAAACTTTCGTGATCATGTGTGCTCGCGATGAAATGCCCAAAACCAGATTGCGTAATGCCATTTGCTATGAAGACCTCATTGCCGAAGGCGATGGGGATGTGCGCTGGGGTGATTTTGACGAAAACACCGCCTGCGGCCTTTGCTATACTTCGGGCACCACGGGCAATCCCAAGGGGGTGCTCTATTCGCACCGGTCAAATACCTTAATGGGCATGACGGCGGCCATGGGTGGGGCGATGAATGCCAGCGGCAATGACACCTGTCTGATGGTGGTGCCGATGTTCCACGCCAATGCCTGGGCACTGGCCTTTACCGCCCCCATGGTGGGCATGAAAATGGTCATGCCGGGACCGTTTATGGATGGCAAATCCATTTACGAGCTGCTGGAAAATGAAAAATGCACCTTCAGCGCTGCCGTGCCAACAGTATGGCTGATGCTGCTCAACCATCTGGAAGAAAACAAGAAAAAGCTTCCACACCTCTCCCGCGTACTGATCGGCGGCTCGGCCTGTCCGCGCGCCATTATGGAGACCTTTGACAAGGACTATGGCGTGCAGGTGATCCATGCCTGGGGCATGACAGAGACCTCGCCTTTGGGCACGGTTTCACATATCGAGCCGGAAATTGCCGATCTGCCTTATGAAGAACAGCTTTCTTATCGCTTGAAACAGGGAAAACCGCCTTTAATCGTGGAAATGAAAATTGTCGATGATGATGGCAATGATCTGCCCCGTGATGGGGTGGCCAGCGGCGTTTTAAAAGTGCGCGGCCCGGCAATTTCCAAAGCTTATTTTGGCGGCGAGGGCGGCGAAATTCTGGATGCGGGCGGCTGGTTCGATACCGGTGATGTGGCCAGCATTGACCCCCTTGGGTTCATGCAGATCACCGATCGTTCGAAAGATGTGATCAAATCTGGCGGGGAGTGGATTTCCTCGATTGACCTTGAAAATGCCGCCATGGACCACCCAATGGCCGCCGAATGCGCCGTCATCGGCCTGCCTCACCCCAAATGGGACGAGCGGCCTTTGCTGATTGTGGTTCTGAAAGCGGGCAAAAAAGCCAAGGCCAAGGATTTTACCAAATTCCTCACCGGAAAAATCGCCAAATGGTGGATGCCCGATGATGTGGTCTTTGTCGACGAATTGCCCCACGGCCCCACCGGCAAGGTGTCCAAACTGGAATTGCGTGAGCAGTTTAAGGGTTACAAACTGCCGACGGCGTAGGGTTTTTCATCCTCACTCTTGCGTGTCACCCCGGACTTGATCCGGGGTCCAATGGGGCATCACGATGGATACCGGCCTTCGCCGGTATGACGCCAAAAGCTATTCCTCCTCTACCACGGCGTTTTGCGGCGCGGTATTTACGTGCAGCGAAAACACGTCCGGGCGGGCATAGTGGCCGACGGTATCAAGATCATATTTGCCACGAGTGATCAGAGATTTATCAAGGTCGGCGGTGAGGATTGTATCTTCACCAAAAACCGGCCCGGCCAGCAGCTCGCCAAAGGGCGAGACAATGCACGAGCCACCATTGATCAGCACTGTATCCGGCGCATCTCCATCGGCGCAGATATAATCATCCGGCGCATCAGAGCGGCGCATATATTGTACGGCGCTAAGCACAAAGCAGCGCCCTTCTATGGCAATATGCTGCATGCTTGGCGTCCAGGCCGGGCGGTCATCCACGGTTGGCGAACAGTAAAATTCTACCCCCTGGGCATACATATGCGTGCGTGCCAGCGGCATATAGTTTTCCCAGCAAATCAGCGCGCCGACCTTGCCGACATCCATGTTTTGCACTGCCAAAGTCGAGCCATCACCAAACCCCCAGATCAGGCGCTCCATGGCCGTGGGCATGAGCTTGCGGTGCTTGCCCATCAGCGTGCCGTCCTTGGCAAAATACAGCGCCGTACAATAAAGCGTTGCGCCGCCTTGTTCCATCACGCCGACCACCACATTGACGTTCGCTTTGGCGACCGCTTTGCTCATTCGCGCCAGTTCAGGGCCATCAAGCGCAATGGCACTATTATAATAGCGCTGATAATCCTCACGCCCGGCTGGCGTGCGCGAACCTACACGAGCACCAAAATCAGCCCCCTTGGGATAGCCGCCGATAAACGCCTCCGGGAAGACCGTTAATTGCGCGCCTTGGCGCGCTGCATCGGCCAAAAGATCTTCAAATTTATCCAGCGTGCGCGGCGTGTCATAAAGGCAGGTTCCGGCCTGAACGACGGCCCCTTTGATGATGGTTTTGCTCATATGCGGGTTTCCATTTTCATTTATGTCTGACCATGCTTTATGGGCACACGGTACAATATATGAGTTTGAGAAAACAGATGCCAAGACTGCTCATTATGGAAGGCAATACGCTGGCCCAGCAGGCCCGCTCAAGGGCGCTGAGGGTGCGTTCGGCCAGTGATGTTTATATCCATGCAATCCGTGCGCATTTTCCGGGTCTGCATCTGGATGTGATCCATGCCGCCGACCGGGGCCAGGACCTTCCCACGGGCACGAGTTATGCCGATTATGACGGTCTGGTGATCTCTGGCTCGGGCCTGCATGCCTATGATGCTGATTTTGCAGTGCGCAACCAGATTGATCTGATGCGCGCCTTTGCGCAGACCGGCAAGCCCATTCTTGGCTCGTGCTGGGGATTGCAGATCGCGGTAATCGCGGCGGGCGGTACGGTGGGCCTTAGCCCCAAGGGCCGTGAAGTCGGCGCGGCGCGCAATATCGCTTTAAATGATGCCGGGCGAGCCCATCCCCTGTTTGCCGGCAAGCCCCCCTGTTTTGATGCCCTTTGCATTCACTATGATGAAATTCTTATCCTGCCGGGCGATGCCATCTTGCTTTCCTCCAATGCCCACAGCCCGGTGCAGGGGGCCATCATCCCTCTTGAGCAATCAGAGGTTTGGGCGGTGCAATACCATCCCGAATATGATCTGGCGCAAGTCGCCATGATGATGCGCCTTTATGCAAAGGATATGGTGGATCAGGGCTTTTTCAAGGATCCGGTCAATGGTGATGAGTATATCGCCAAAATAGAGGCGTTGCATAAGTCCCCGGATGATTTTGCGCTCGCCTGGCAATTGGGCATGAGCGAAACCATACTGGATGACAAGCTGCGCCGCGCCGAGATCATCAACTGGATCACGCATCAAATCCTAAAGTGATAGATCGCCCGTATAGGCGGCATCAAAAATGCGCCGCGCGTCTTTGGCCGTCAGTTTCACCGGATTGGTGGGCGCGGTGGGGTCCCTGGCTGCCATGTCGGCGATCAGATCAGCCTTTGTATCATCAAGTCCAAATTCCTTTAACGTATGGGGCACGCCAAGGCTGGCCCGCCAGTCAATCACCCATTTCATAAAGCCATCAAAGCCGTCGGCAATGCCCAAAAATGCGGTCAGACGCTGCATTTTWTCTTCAATCGCCGGGCGATTAAAGACYAGCACATAGGGCATCACCACCGCATTGGTCATRCCGTGRTGGGTRTCGTAAAGCGCGCCAATGGGATGGGCCAGTGAATGTATACCGCCCAGCCCTTTTTGAAAGGCGATRGCGCCCATGCTGGCSGCYGCCARKAGMTGCGCCCGCGCSTSRATRTTYGTYCCGTCATCATAGGCGGTTTTCAGGGCGTCTTTGACCAGCCGCATGCCTTCCAGYGCAATRCCTTCGGAYARGGGGTGAAARGTYGGGGCGCAAAARGCCTCCAGACAATGYACRAAGGCATCCACCCCGGCCCCGGCGGTTAACATGGGCGGCAGRCCGATGGTCAGTTCGGGRTCCGARATYACCGTRACCGGCATCATTYTGGGATGRAARATGATTTTYTTCTCGTGGSSSYCTTCATYCAAAATCACCGCSGCGCGCCCSACCTCRGAACCSGTKCCCGCCGTGGTSGGSACGGCRATSACCGGSGCRATGGTATCGGCATTGGCRCGGSYCCAATGATCGCCCACATCTTCATAATCCCAAAGGGGGCGGGTCTGRCCTTGCGCAAAGGCGATSSCCTTGCCGCAATCCAGCGCCGAGCCACCACCAAAGGCAATCACCCCGTCATGATCCCCGGCGCGATAGGCGGCCACACCGTCATCGACGTTTTTGCCCGTCGGGTTGGGTTTCATACCGCTAAAAAGCGCCGCGCCCAGCCCGGCGTGTTCACAGGCCGCCAGAGCGTCCCTGATCATCGGCAAAGCCGCCAGACCCGGATCCGTGACCAGCAAAGGCCGCATTATGCAAGCGCTCTTGAGCGCCTCTGGCAATTCCTCAATACGCCCCGCCCCAAAACGCATTTCTGTTGGGTAGCTCCAATTGGCAAAAAGTTTCATGAACGTTCAAATCCGCGTTTTAAATCCCAGTCCGTAACCATGCGGTCGGCTTCGCTTTGCTCCCACTTGGCCGCATGGACATAATGATCAATCACCGCATCGCCAAAGGCGGYGCGCAGCATGGTGGAGCCATCCAGCGCSMWRGTGGCCTCRCGCAGGGTGCCCGGCACAGAACGTAAATCCGCGTCCCCATAGGCATCACCGACAAAGCCCGGCTCCAGCGCCCGTTTGTTCTCTATCCCGTCTATGCCAGCGGCCAGCAGTGCCGCCATGGCCAGATACGGGTTTAGATCGCCGCCACCAATGCGGCATTCACAGCGAATGGCCTTACTCATTTCGCCAACCAGACGGAAACCGGCGGTGCGATTATCCCGCGACCAGATGGCCCGGGTCGGCGCAAAGGTGCCCGCGGCAAAGCGTTTATAGGAATTGATCATCGGGGCCAGAAACACCGTCATGGCACTGGCRTGYTCCAAAAGCCCGGCCATAAACGCGCGCATCAGGTCCGACATGCCCAGATCGCTGCTTTTATCCAAAAATAGTGGCGTTTTGGCACCCTTATCCCACAAAGACATGTGGATATGACAGGAATTTCCCGCCAGATCGGTACGCCATTTGGGCATAAAGGTGATGGCGCGGCCGTGGTTATGGGCCATCTCTTTCATGCCATTTTTCATGATCACATGATTGTCCGCCATGGTTAGCGCGTCCGCATAGCGCACGTTCATTTCCTGTTGGCCCGGCCCCCATTCGCCCTTGGAGTTTTCCACCGCAATWCCRGCCCCTTGCAGGCCGTTGCGCATGGCACGCAATAGCGGCTCTTCCTTGCTGCCCTGAAAAATATGATAGTCTTCGATATARTGCCCGCTTGTCTCAAGGTCTTGAAAATGCTTGGCGCTGGCGCTCTCATAGCTTTCGTTAAAAAGATAAAATTCCAGCTCAGTGGCCATCATGGCGCTAAGGCCCATGGCCTCAAGACGCKCCAGTTGMGCYTTCAAAATGGCACGAGGGCTGACCGGCAGTCCCTCGCCAGTATGTTGATCCAGAACATCGCAAAGCACCAGAGCGGTGCCCTCCAGCCATGGGGTAAGACACAGGGTGGAAAGGTCCGGCTTTAACACAAAATCGCCATAGCCCTTGTCCCAGCCGGTACCCGCATAGCCCGGCACCAATTCCATCTCCATGTCATTGGCCAACAGATAATCACAGGCATGGGTTTCCTCATGACCACCATCGACAAAAAACTGCGCATGG
>NVVU01000065.1 GCA_002733485.1 Robiginitomaculum sp. | reverse complement strand
CGGGTGGCCAAATGGAAACCCGATGCAGAGGAACTGCCCAATCTGCATGCCTGGCGCGCGCGCATGATGGACCGTCCCTGCGGGCAAAAGGGATAGATGCAATATAAGGTCTCTCTCGAAAGAACTGGGGCTTCTTTGGCGATTATCTTCTTCCGAAAAGGGGAGTATTGTGGCATAGGCTGTAAGCATGTTGGAATTTCTAAAAAAAGCCGACAAAGGCTTGGGTATTATACTTCGCTGGGGTGCCGGTTTTGCTGGCGTTTCCATGGTTTTATCATTAGTAGCAAGCAAAGTGACAGTTCTTGGTAATTTGAACTTTGCTGAATCAATTTTCGTTGGGATATTCTCAACGATGGCTATAATCTTATTTTTGAGCATCGGCGCATTTGCTTGGCGAGCGTTATTTCCCATTAAAACTCCAACGCCAATCAACAAATCAATTGAGCCAGAACCAACTTTTGATTTGCCCAACTCCCCGAGGTCGGAACCAGTGAAACGCCTTATCACAGTTGCCGAGAAAGAACGAATTATTGACACCTCTAAACTTATTCATTCTACGGCATCCAATGCAAAAGATTGCGCGTCAGATGCATTCTTAAAGGCAGATGTACGCATTCATGATGAAATTGATTTAGAGGAGAGTTTGGATACCTTAAAAGACGCGACGGCACAATTGAAAGCATCTGCACAGGCCATCAAAGCTATATACACGCAAAGCTCCGACTGTGAAGAATTGGCGGATATTATCGGCCCCGTTTTTTGGGCAATCGATGGTGGTCATGACTCATTATACACACAACTTGTTTCATATCAGAAGTTAATTGAGGCCTTAATCGAAAATGGGGCACGTCCCAACTTAGTGTACCAAGCACTAGTTAGTCCTAGAGATGCCATTCATTCAACAGAGCAGCAGGTTTTTGAGAGGCTTAATGAGGTTTCTGAGAATATCGAAAAATTTAGAACAAAATGAGTGAGTAAGTGTGATCTTAATCGCTGCTTCAGGCTGAAGGGAAAGAACATAGTAGTCATCCGGATGGAAATCGGGATCCAGTCGTGACTCTGTACTGGATTCCGTCTTTCGACGGAATGACGAAAAAGTGCATTAAAAACAGATATTAGTTCGTAGGATTTCACCCAAACGGTGCATCAATAGAGGGGGAGAGGGCGCTAAACAGCTTTGGTCCTTCTTCGGTCATGTGCAGGCAATCCTCCAGCCGCACGCCAAATTCACCAAAAATATAAATCCCCGGTTCATTGGAAAAGCACATGCCCGGGGCCAATGGCGTGGTTTCGCCATGGACAAAATTCACCGGTTCGTGCCCGTCAAGGCCGATGCCATGACCAAGGCGGTGTGACAGGCCCGGAGTCTTGTAACCGGGGCCATAGCCTTCGTGCTCGTAATAGTTTCGCACCACATCATCCACTTTGCCGGCGGGGGTGCCGATCTGCATGGTTTCCAGTGCCAGTTCCTGGCCGTTTTTCACCGTCTGCCAGACTTTACGCTGTTTTTGGGTGGGTTCGCCAAACACAAAGGTGCGCGAAATATCGGATTCGTAATCATGTACAGAACAGCCGCAATCCATCAGGATAATCTCGCTCATCTGAACGGTTTGCGGCTTTTTTGATCCATGAGGGTAGGCGCTGGCCTCACCCAGCAACACCATGGAAAACTGTACCTCGCCCCCAAGGGCGCGGGTGGCCTCGCTCATCATATTGGAAATATCATGGGCGCTCTGGCCGGCTGCAATATGGGGATGGATGGATTTATAGGCGGCCATGGTAATATCGCTGGCAGTTTGCATCAGGGCCAGCTCGGCCGGGGATTTGAACATGCGTACGCCCCGCGTGACCGGTGCGCCGGATGTGATCTCAAAAGCGGGGGCGGCTTTTTTGATCCCGTCAATAATGAAATACCTAACCGTTTCCTCCACGGCGATTTTTCCGCCGCTCAGGCCCCGGTCAGCCAACACGCCAGCCACCAGAGCAAACGGGTTCTCATGCTCGTTCCAGGTACGTACATCCTCGCCAAAGGTCATGCTTTCGCGTACCGATGGTTCTTCAAAATAGGGGGTGATGACGGCCATTTGCCCTGCCGCCGGGATAATGGCCCCGGTAAAGCGTTCCGATCGCCACCAGCGGATACCGGCAAAATATACCAGCGCCGATCCGGCCTCCAGCACCAGGGCGGCGATGCCATTTTGTTGCATCAGGGTTTGCAATTTTTCGATGCGCGACTGGCGTTCTACTACGCCGATGGGGACGGCGTTATTGGCCAGATTTGACAAAGAGGGCGCGCCTGAATTCCCTGAATCGGCAGCCCCCTTGCAGGCAGTTAATACGGCGGCAGTACCGCCAAGGGCGAGAAGTTCACGTTTGCTGATCATCGCTTAATCCTTTTTGCCGGGGGCAATGCGGCTGCGCAGCCAGTCCAGCAATGTGTTGTTTTGCAACATGTCTTCATAGGCCTTGTCCATATAGCGATCAAGGGCGGGCGGGTCGGCCAGAAGGTCCATGCGGGTGCGATATTCGGCATCCGGTTCCAGCTCCTTGACCACGCGCGCCGGATTGCCGGCCACCACCACATTGGCAGGCACATCGCGCGTGACCACGGCGCGGGCACCAACAATGCTGTTCTGCCCAATGGTGACTCCCTTGCCAACAAAGGCTCCATCCCCCAACCAGACATTGTCTGCTAGGGTGACCGGTTTGGCATTGTCATCAATTTGTGTGCGGTCATAAATGCCGTGCCAGTCACAATCACTCACGGTGACGCTGTGGGCCAGCATACAACCATCGCCAATGGTGATATTTTTGGCCGCCAGAATGCGGGTGCCACCGGTCAGCAACACGCAATCGCCAAGAACGATCTTCCCGTTTTTCTCTGGCGTGGCCCAGACGGTAAGGCGCACTGGTGCATCGGCAGAGGCGATGACATGCAGTGCCCGCCCGGCAGAAACGCCCCGCCCGAAAAGGTGCAAATGGCGCGGACCAATGAATTTGGCATGGGGGCCCAGCGCATCAAAATACGGGACAACAAAGCGGTTGGTCCACCATTCCCAGAACCGGTTTTGGGCATCATAAAGCCATTTGGGGCGGGCATCGCGGCGCATAATGTATCTCCTTGTCATGCCCTTGTGCCTGCTTTGTGCAAGTAAGACAACATGCTCGTATTCACCCCCTTTTAACTATATCCCTCAACGTGGCGGTTACGCCTTTGGTGTAGTTTCGGGGGTATGAAAACGTCTACAAAAAAATCGGCGAACCTGTTTCAGGGGTTATGGGGCAAGCGCGCCGCCCCGGCCAAGCCAAGTGTCAATGCCAAGTCCAGGGCAAGGATAAAGGCGACGGCAACCCCCGAAGAAAACCGCAGTGACCTTATGCAGGATCGTTATAAAGGGCCGGCACATTTGGTGGCCGCCAACCTGCTCTGGGGGCCGGGCCGTCTCTGGCCGCATGATGAGGCCAGCGAAAATGCCTTGCCCTGGCAGGCTGGTGAAGGCACACATATTGGTATTCTGGGGGCCAGTCTTGGGGCCTGGGGGCAAAGTGTTGCTCGCCAGGTGCCAACCGCCTCTATTACCGAGTTTGACTGGCGCTCCGATGTTTCGCGCTGGCGGCTGGAACAGGATCGGGCGCAGGCCTCTGATCAAACATTTTACGAAGTTAACCTGGGCGTTTTGCTGCCACCGCCGGTACGGTGTTCTTGCCTGTTGGGCGTGGAGCCCGTGTTTGCCCAGGCCGGATCCTCTTTGTTACGCTGGGCACGTTTGGCGCTGGAACCGGGGGGCACGCTGATCCTGGAAGAGCTGGCCATCGATTCGGCGACCTTGCCTGCACGCGAAGTGCGCAATGGCTGGATGGTCCGCGGATCGGCCAGCGCACAATGGCTAAGGCTGGATGAACAAGAAAGTATTTTGCGGCGCAATGGCTTTACCCTTGGCAATGTCAGGGAACGCACCGGCGCCCATTTGCGGGCGATGCGCTTGGCTTTGGACAAGGCAGAAGATCAGTACGAGGCCTTGTCTAAGGCAATGAAACAATCGCGATCACTGAAAAATGTGGCGGATCATTTCAAATGTGAGTGGAATACAGCAAAAAATCGCCTCAAGGCACTTGAGCGCGGCGCGCTGGCGGTTTATCGAATAGAAGTCATCAAACCCCGCACCGATGAGCTGATATAATCATAATAAGGCTCTGGTGCATTTTGCCGCCCTGGCGGTTCGTGTAGAGAGAGCAAGCCCATGAGCGTTTTTGATAATGATGCGTTTTTGCATCACGATTCAGTTCATTATTTTTCTGATGAAACCACTGGACTGCAGGCCATTATCGCCATCCATTCGACGGTGTTGGGACCGGCGCTGGGCGGCTGTCGCGTGGTCAATTATGCCAGTTCGCATGAGGCACTGACGGATGTTTTGCGCCTGTCTCGGAGTATGAGCTTTAAAAACTCATTGGCCGGGCTGGAGCTGGGCGGCGGAAAATCGGTGATTATTCCCCCCGAAAGCTGGGGTGGTGACCCACAGCACAAAGGCGAGGATCGCGCCGCACTGTTTCGCTCCTTTGGCCGGGCGGTGCAATCGCTGGGTGGGCGTTATATCGCAGCCGAGGACATGAATGTCAGTGTCGAGGACGCCGAAAATATGGCCCAGGAAACTGATTATGTGGTCGGTCTGGATGCCAGTCATGGGGGTATGGGAGATCCGTCTCCGCTAACCGCCGAAGGGGTGTTTCTGGGCATTCGCGCCTGTGTGCGACGGGCCTTGGATACCGACAGCTTTACTGGCCTTACCGTTGCTGTACAAGGGCTTGGCAAGGTTGGGTGGCGTTTATGTGAAGACTTGCATGCGGCAGGTGCGCGGCTAATTGTGGCCGACATTATGCCCGAAACCACGGCCCGCGCGGCGCGATTGTTTGACGCAAAAATTGTGGATACGGATGCCATTGTTGGTATCAAGGCGGATGTGTTTGCACCGTGCGCGCGTGGTGCCATCATTAACGATGACACCATAAATGCGCTGGCCGTGAAGGTGATTGCCGGCTCCGCCAATAACCAGCTTAGCCATGATGGTCTGGGCACGGTACTGATGGAGCGCGGCATCCTTTATGCCCCCGATTATGTGATTAATGCAGGTGGGGTGATCAACATCGCCCCCGAAACCAAGGGACAGGTAAACCATGAATGGGTGCGTGATAAAATCAAGCAGATGGAAGACACGGTTGGCGAAATCATCGATCAGTCGCTGAAAACCAGACGGGCGACCAATGAAGTGGCCGACGAAATCGCCATTCGCCGCATTCTGGATGCCCGGGATGTTGGCAAGGCCTGGCAGCCGTCTTTTGTCAAAACGCCCAGCCTGCGCCAGAGCGCCTGAACTTTCTTTATYYASYKRRGAKGMKKRSCRCMSGMRTMMYKYGMKSMYAYWKYGMGSCWYKYMGKMKSRRKAGCACANGGAAWAACGYGCTCAWATAGCGAGGCTTGCCGTCGCGATAGCACAAAAATAAAAGGAAAATGGTGGGCGATACTGGGATTGAACCAGTGACCTCCTCGGTGTGAACGAGGCGCTCTCCCGCTGAGCTAATCGCCCTTGGTGTTGCTAATCACAAGGATAAGGGGTCGCGTCTATAGAAGGAGGGCATTGACCAAGTCAAGCGAGCTGGCTGTTCAATCTACCAGACAGCGAATAGCCATGACGGCGCGGCCAAGAATGCGCGGACGTTCCAGGGGGAAAATAGTTTCAAACCGCCCAGGATCACCGGCGGGTTCGAAGCGCGACGGGGTATCGCGCCACCGTCTTAGCATAACGCTATTCTGCCATTCGAAGAGATAAAAGGCACCGTCGTTCAGTTGTTTCACGTCACGATCAAAAATGATGGTGGAGGGGGCGGGGAAGGCGCGGCTGATGGCGCGATCATCACAATCCAGGGCAAACGGGGATTTGACTTGTACCGAAGCTGCCAAATGGCGCAAAGGCGGATTGCACGGGTTTTCAATCTGGCCGGCCTCGTTCGGCCAGGGAAATACGGGGATATGCAGGATCGGCGTGGCAAAATAGCCAATATCGGCAACCGGGTCTGGCGAGGTGTTGGAGTTGGCGCCATTCATATGACCTTCCAGCAGCCATAACCGTCCAACCTCCAGTGCGGTTGTCAGGCGTTCCAGAGCGGCTTCGCGCGGGCTGTGGCTGCCGTTTTCCCAGTTTGCCACTGTTGGCTGGCTGACCATAGTGGCCTCGGCCAGACGGGCCTGACTCCAGCTGCGTCGCGTTCTGGCTTCGCGTATGCGTTGTCCAATTTGCGTCATATTCCCCCCTTGAGTTCTAAACGTAACTTATAAAGAAATATTTGTAAAACTTATAACGCGGGAATATGCTGCATTTTAGCAGTAGGAAGAGGAAATATTTCCTCTTTTGGTAAGTTCGGGGAAAAAAATACGCATTACGTCCTGTTTCGGGACCCCAAGCATAAAGAAATCGTAAATTTATGACGTTTTTTTGACGTCTGACCCTTGACGTTATAATTTTATAGGCTAAATTTATAACAGAAATATCAATTAAAGCGGGCCAAGACCCGTGGACGAGGAGTTAAGATAATGTCAGGTGACTACTGCACAGACGATGGTGCACGTCGTATCAAGTCGAAGATCGAGGATTATTGGCGCGATCGCGGCTATGATGTCGATGTTGCCTTGGTTGGGGCCAGCTTTGTAGCGGCCATGCGTTCGGCACGTACCGATGTACGGTCCGACATGGTCAACGGCCTGCCGCGCCACCGCAAGGCAGCCTAAAACCATCCATAATTTTCCGCGTTCGCGCGGGTAAGACAGACACGGTAAAAAGCCCCGGAAATTTCCGGGGCTTTTGGTGCTGGAAAATTGGTTTTTAATGCCTTGCGGTTCAGCCTTATGCGCCGCTGAGGATGGTATATTTGCCGCCTTTTTCCAGGGCGCGTTTATAGGCGGGCAAAGCGTGTATGCGTTTGAGAAAGGCTTTGACGTTTTTATGCTTTTTTCCAAAGCCGCCGCGTCCGGCAATAGCTTCCAGCGGAAAGCTCATCATAATGTCAGCGCCGGTCATCTCTTCGCCAACAAACCAGGTGTTTTTACCCAATTCCGCTTCCATATAGTCGAGATGGGCGTCGATTTGCGGGGTGACGAAGTTTTTTAAGGCCCCTTTGGAAATGCCTTTGGCAATCGGGCGGACAAAAAATGGCATGGGTCTGGTCGGCAAAATATCGAACACCAGTTTTAGTAAAAGCGGAGACATGGCCGAGCCTTCGCCAAAGTGCAACCAATAACGATAGCGCAGATATTCGTCTGTGCCGGTATCGGGTGCGAGCTTACCGGTTTTCTCAGTGAGGTATTCAATAATGGCCCCGGTTTCGGCGATCACTTTGCCATCATCGGTAATTACCGGCGATTTTCCCAAAGGGTGTACGGCCTTTAATTCTGGCGGAGCCAGCATGGTTTCCGGATCGCGTTTATAATGCTTGATCTCATAGTTCAGGCCCATTTCTTCGAGCATCCATAAAATGCGTTGCGAGCGAGAGTTATCCAGATGGTGAACAATAATCATAATATTTCCTATGAGTTGGGGCGAACACGGAGCAGGCGGTAAATCGCGTTATTCAGGGTAGAAAAATGGTCAAGTACCAGGTCCGCCCCCAGTTCAGCGGCTGGCGGCGTGCTATAGCCGTGGCTCATTAAAATGGCGGGTATACCGGCGGCGCGGGCACTGCCCAGATCGGCGATGCTGTCGCCAACCATCAGCGCCTTTTTCGGGTTAAGCGGAATAATTGCCGCCAGCATATGGGCGGCATCTGGTTTTTTGGCGCTGACATTTTCCGGACAGACAATTGCATCAAAATGCGGTTTCAGTGAAAAGGCGTCCAACAGTTTATGGGTCAGCATTTCCGGCTTGTTGGTACAGATACTCAGGCGGGCACCGTCTTTTTTCAACGCGTCCATACAGTCCTCAGCCCCGTCAAATACGGTACTGACTTCGGCAATATTGGCGCTGTAATCTTCAAGGAAATGGACAAGGCGTGCATCTACATCGCCGGGGTCTGGCATGATGCCGCCAAGGGCAAAGGCCCGTTCGATCAGGGCGCGGGCTCCCTGTCCAACCAGATTGCGCACTTCATGGGTACTGATCAGATCAATGCCGGATCCCTGCATGCAGACATTCA
Organism: Robiginitomaculum sp.; assembly: GCA_002733485.1. Classification (GTDB taxonomy): domain Bacteria; phylum Pseudomonadota; class Alphaproteobacteria; order Caulobacterales; family Maricaulaceae; genus Robiginitomaculum_B. The sequence goes on along the minus strand of NVVU01000065.1, from coordinate 8,932 downwards.
AGGCACGCACCAGATCCGGCGCGGTATCGACCAGTGTGCCATCAAGGTCAAAAACGATCGTGTACCCGTTAAGGGGCATATAGCTCTCCTGGCCTGTGCAATGATGACGAGATCATATTGACGCGCTACATAGAGGCGTACAATGACGATTCTCTATGAGGTGCTCTATGCCCCAATTACGCAGCGCTGTCATCCTGGCCGCCGGTCATGGCACGCGGATGAAATGCTCGTTGCCCAAAGTCCTGCACCCGGTGGGGGGACGGCCGATGTTCTCCTGGGCCGTGGGGCTGGCGCGCGCTGTTGATGCAGCTCTGATTTGCGCGGTGGTAAGCAAGAAAACCGATCCGGTAGGTAAACTGGCGGCCAGTGAGCTGGGCGGCGGCGCAGTTATGGTGCAGGACCCGCCCCAGGGCACCGGGGATGCGGTGCGCATGGCCGCCGGGGTTCTGGAAGGGTTCGAGGGCACGGTGGTGACGCTTTATGGCGACACCCCTTTGATCCAGCCACAAACCATAGACCGGGTGTTTACGGCGCTGGATGACCAGGAGGCGTCGGTGGTGGTGCTGGGTTTTGAATCCGCCGACCCCACTGCCTATGGGCGTCTGGTTCTGCGCGAAGACGGCATGCTGAACCGTATTGTTGAGGCGAAAGATGCCAACCCGGAAGAAAAAACCATAACCCTTTGTAATTCAGGCGTTATGGCAGCCTCTGCCGATTTGCTGTTCTCGCTATTAGGCGACGTGACTAATAATAATGCCAATGATGAATACTATCTGACCGATGTTGTTGGCCTGGCGCGGGCGCGTGGGCTGAAGGTGGTGGTGGTCACCGCCCCGGAAGACGAAGTGATGGGGGTAAACTCCCAAAGCGAGCTGGCCATTGCCGAGGCTCTGTTTCAGGCGCGCATACGGGCCAAATGGCTGGACAATGGTGTGCGCATGGCCGCCCCGGATACAGTCCATGCCAGCTGGGATACGCAAATCGGCCCGGACTGTGTAATCGACCCTTATGTGGTTTTTGGTCCCGGGGTTTCGCTGGGGGCGGGCACCCATGTGCACAGTTTTTCCCATGTGGAGGGGGCGAAGGCCGAAGAACAGGTGTCCATCGGGCCATTTGCACGTCTGCGCCCGGGCACCGAGATCAGCGCCCATGCCAAGATCGGAAATTTTGTCGAAACCAAAAAGGCCAAGATCGGCGATGGTGCTAAAATCAGCCATCTTTCCTATATCGGCGATGCCCTTATTGGCGCAGATGTGAATATCGGGGCCGGGACCATTACCTGTAATTATGATGGCTTTGACAAGCACGTAACCACCATCAAGGCCGGGGCGTTTATTGGTTCGAACACCTCTTTGGTGGCACCGGTCAGCGTCGGGGCGGGAGCGGTCACCGGTTCGGGCAGTGTGATCACCCGTGATGTGCCTGATGATGCTTTGGCCGTGGCGCGGGGACGGCAACGGGACATCGAAGGCTGGGCCGAAAACTTCCGGAACAGGAAAAAACGTAAATGACCAATGACAACCCCAAAACCCATGCCGCACGGGCGGCACTGGATTATGTCAAAGATGATATGATTCTGGGCTTGGGTTCTGGCTCCACCGCCGAGATTTTTATTGAACTTCTGGGCATTCGCGTGGTGGCGGGCCTGAGGGTGCAGGGCATTCCCACGTCCGATCAAACCGCCGAGGCAGCGCGTGAGGCCGGCATTGAATTACTGAGCATTGAACACGCGGACCGAATCGACTTGACAGTGGATGGTGCCGATGAAATCGGCCCGGATTTTGCGCTGATCAAAGGCGGTGGCGGGCGCCTTTTGCGGGAAAAAATCATCGCCAACGCTTCAGATCTTATGGTGGTGATCGCTGACGAGAGCAAGATGGTGAAAACTCTGGGGGCCTATCCTTTACCGGTGGAGGTGGAGCCGTTTGGCTTTTCCATCACCGCCAAAAAAGTGTTTGATGCGCTTTGTCAGGCCGGTTCCAGCCGCCCCGATGTCAAGCTTCGACACGACCAGAACAGCGGCAAACCTTTTATCACCGATGGTGGACATTACATACTGGATTGCGCCTGTGCGGCCATTCCTGATCCGGCAAAAACCGCGTCGCGGCTTTGCGCCGTGCCTGGCGTGGTTGAGCACGGCCTTTTTATTGATCTGGCACGGGTGGTCATTATTGGTGATGAACTCAGCGCCGAAATACTGGAGCATTAACCCATGAACGACGGCCAAGAACAGGTGGATCTCTTTGTTATTGGTGCGGGGTCCGGCGGGGTTCGCGCCGCGCGGATGAGTGCGCAATATGGTGCCAAAGTTGCCATTGCCGAGGAATATCGCATTGGCGGCACCTGTGTCATTCGTGGCTGTGTCCCCAAAAAATTTCTGGTTTATGCCAGTGCCTATGGACAGGGCTTCAAAGAGGCCAATGGCTATGGCTGGAGCGCAGACAATGTGCGCTTTGACTGGGCGAGCCTGATCGCGGCCAAGGATGTGGAGATTGATCGGTTATCTGGTATCTACCGGCGTAATCTTGGTAATGCCGGGGTACAAATGCTGGAGGAGCGCGCCGAAATTACCGGTCCGGATACGGTGCGGCTGGTCAAATCAGGACGGGTATTTAAATGCGGTAAAATCCTTGTGGCCACCGGCGGCACGCCGCGCCTGCTGGGCTTTGATGGCGAAGAACACACCGTTACCTCGAATGAGGCGTTTCATCTGACCAAATTGCCGGATCATATTGTCATCAATGGCGGCGGCTATATCGCCTGTGAATTTGCCTCTATTTTTGCCGGTCTGGGGGGCAAGGTTTGTCTGATTTACCGGCGAGATCTGGTGTTGCGTGGCTTTGATGACGATGTGCGGACGCATATCCACAACGAACTGATCCGCCAGGGCGTACGGGTGATTACCCATGCCAATATCGAGACGGTGAAAAAGACCGATGGTGGCCTCAGTGTGGCGCTGGATACCGGCGTAAATATAGACTGTGATCAGGTGATGATGGCCATTGGCCGGGTGGCGGCCATCGAAGGGCTGGGGCTGGAAACTGCCGGGGTGAACACCAATGTGGGCGGTGCCATTATGGTGGACGAATTTGGCCAGACTTCTGTGCCCGGCATATTTGCCGTGGGCGATGTTACCGACCGGATTGCGCTGACCCCGGTGGCCATTCGCGAGGGCGCGGCCTTTGCCGACAGTGAATATGGGGATCGCCGTCATGCCTTTGATCACAAGGATGTGGCCAGCGCCGTCTTCACCCAGCCGCCCGTGGGTTCGGTTGGCCTTAGCGAGCATCAGGCTCGCGAGAAATATGGCAAGGTGGATATATACAAATCCAGCTTTCGCCCCATGCGCCACACCATTTCCGGATCACAAGAACAGTATTTGATGAAACTGGTGGTGCGCACCGAAGATCAGGTGGTGGTGGGGGTGCATCTGGTATCCGATGCCGCGCCGGAAATTATTCAGATCGCCGCCATCGCCATCAAAGCTGGCCTGACCAAAGCTGAGTGGGATGAAACCTGCGCCGTGCATCCCACGGCGGCCGAAGAACTGGTGCTGATGCGGGAGAAATTTATTCCCCCGGTGCTGGAAGACGGCGAAGCGGCGTAGATAAGGGCTTAATCATGCACATTGCGTTTCTCACCTGTGCAGAGTTGCGCCCGGGCCAGCCGGGGCGCGGGCCGGAAGGGCGCGAGCATGATTTGCAGATGGCGGCTCTGCACAGGGAGGCGGCCAGACGCGGGCTAAGAATCGATGAAGTGATCTGGGATGATCCGGCCATTGACTGGGCTGGTTTTGATGCGGCGCTGGTGGGCACCACATGGGATTACCCGCAAAAGCGCGATCTGTTTTTTGAAAAGCTGGCCCATATTGATGCGCAAACTGCTTTATTTAATCCGCTGGCGCTAATGCAATGGAATCTCGACAAGGCCTATTTGGCTGATCTGGCAAACAAGGGCGTGCCTTCCATTCCTGCCATCTGGGCCGATGCGGCCGACGCCCATAGCATCACTTCGGCCTTTGATGCGCTGCAAGCCGATGAAATCGTTATTAAACCGCGCATCGGGGCCAATGCCTGGCGTCAGGCGCGGTTAAAGCGTGAGGAGGCGTTGCCAGACCCGCAAGACCTACCGCCGGATGCCTGTTTTATTCAGCCGTTTTTGCCCGGAATTGCCAAATATGGCGAAATTTCCATGCTTTATTATGATGGTCGGTTCAGTCATGGCGTGCGCAAAATTCCGGGCCGGGGAGATTATCGGGTGCAATCGGGCTATGGTGGCCGGGAAGTGGACCATCACCCCGATGTGCAGGAATGCGCCGTTGCCAAGGCAGCCATTGCGGCATTGCCGCACTTACCGCTCTATGCGCGCATTGATCTGGTTCGGGATACGAGCAATCAGCCAGTGATTATGGAGGTCGAACTTATCGAACCCTATCACTATCCAGAGCAGGGAGAAGGGTTTGCCCGGCCTTTGCTGGACGGACTGTTGGCAGCCTTGCATTCTGGCCAATAAGAAGAAAAGGGGTTGGGGCCTGAACCTTTGACGATTCAGACCCCGGGTCTTGGGGGGGATTACTGGTTGTCGTTAGGGTGGTTAGGATCGTTTGTGTCGTTGCTGCTGCCCCCTGCGGCGGCGGCGGCGACGCCAATCGCGATAATGACAGCACCAGCAATAACAAGGCCGCTACGCATGCCGCGCCCGGAGCCACCGTTATTGCCATCTTCGTCAGCATTAAGCGTATAGGAAGCCTGTTGCAGGGGCACGCCATTTAGCTTCATGGATGAAAAACCCTGTGCGCCCATGGACAGATCCAACAGGTTTATGTCGCCACCAGGATACACAAAGCGGCTGTCTTGCAGGTTTTGTGATTGCAGTACATTACGCATTTGCAGTTTAAGGCCGGACCGAAAACGTTCGCGTGAGGTAAGCCTTTTGCCACCCAGCGAAAATTTTAGATAGGCTTTGGCCGCCATGTCATTTTGAGGACGAAGGTCCTGCAATGACTGACTGGCAGCATAAAATGGCTCTGCAAATGCAGGCGTAATGCCCGCAAGCGCCAAGGCCACACTCAGCACTGGTTTGATGATTAAGTTACGCATGAAATTCCCTCTTTCAGTGTTGGTTTCATCTAAGGGACGCCACCGCTCGATAAAACCCTCCACTTTTCATACAACCCCTAAAAAAAAGACACTTTGTCTGTCGCTTCTTATTTGCGCCGTGCGTGCTTTATCGTATAGAGCGCTGCTTGAGGGGCTGCCCCCTAGAAAGTAACAGGTGTTCTTATGGCCAAATGGTCCCCTAATAGCTGGCGTGAAAAACCCGCCAGGCACATTCCCGATGACTATCCCGATCCAGCCGCGCTGGCTGATGTCGAGGAGCGTTTGTGCCGCGCGGCGCCTCTGGTCTTTGCCGGTGAAGCCCGGGCATTGAAAAACGAATTGGCCGAAGCCGCCAAAGGACGCGCCTTTGTGTTGCAGGGGGGCGATTGCGCCGAAAGCTTTAAGGAGTTTTCCGCCGATGGTGTGCGCGACATGTTTCGTGTGCTGATGCAGATGGCAGTGGTTCTGACCTTTGCCGGGGGCCGCCCGGTGGTAAAACTTGGCCGGATTGCCGGCCAGTTTGCCAAGCCGCGCTCTTCGCCCGTTGAAACCCGCGACGGGGTGACGCTGCCCAGTTATCGCGGTGATAATATCAACGCCATGGCCTTTACCCCCGAAGGGCGTGTGCCCAACCCTGAACGCCTGATGCAGGCCTATAACCAGTCGGCCTCGACGCTGAACCTGCTCAGGGCCTTTGCCACGGGCGGTTATGCGCATCTGGGCAATGTACATAAATGGACGCTGGGCTTTGTCAAACGCAGCCCCGCCGGTGCCCGCTATCGCAATATCGCTGACAAGATCAGCGAAACCCTGGAATTTATTGATGCCTGTGGCATTACCGCCGAAAGTGCGCCGCAACTGGCCGGCACGAGCTTTTATACCAGCCACGAAGCGCTACTTCTGGGCTATGAACAGGCCATGACACGCGTCGATAGTACCTCGGGCGACTGGTATGATACCTCGGCGCATTTGTTGTGGATCGGGGATCGCACCCGTCAGGTCGATGGTGCCCATGTGGAGTTTTGCAGGGGTATCAAAAACCCTATTGGTATTAAATGCGGCCCCTCCATGAAGCCCGATGAGTTGTTGCAATTGCTGGATGCCCTGAACCCGCAAAACGAGCCGGGCCGCATTGTGCTTATCAACCGGTTTGGTGCTGGCAAGGTGGAACAGCATTTACCCGCACTGGTCCGTGCCGTCGAAGGCGATGGCCGCGTGGTGGTCTGGTCCTGTGATCCCATGCACGGCAATACTCAAAAAACCGGTAATGGTTTCAAAACCCGCCCTGTCAGCGCCATTCTGGCCGAAGTTGGCGAGTTTATGGACGTCCTTCGCGCTGAAAATGCCTGGCCGGGTGGTGTGCATTTTGAAATGACCGGTAATGATGTCACTGAATGTATTGGCGGCGCCAACGAGATTACCGAAGACGATCTCTCCTCGCGCTATCACACTCATTGCGATCCGCGCCTGAACGGTGAGCAGGCGCTAGAACTGGCGTTTCTGCTGGCTGAACAGATCAAGGCGCAAAGAGACCGTTTGGCCGCTGCGCAATAAATGAGGGGTTCAGACCTAGTCGTTGGGCCATAAAATCATATTGGTGCATCGAAACAGGGCGATGGTTTTGCTGTCCTTGGCGCGGGAAACTTTGACATCCCAGACCTGTGTGGAATGGCCCAGATGCACAGGGGTGCCAACGCCATGAATTAGGCCGCTGCATGCTGTGCCAAGGTAATTGGTTTTCAACTCGATTGTGGTGAAACCACCGGCCCCTTCAGGCAGGTTCAGCACATTGGCAAAGCCGGCAATGGTATCGGCCAGGGCAACCACCGAAGCGCCATGCAAAAACCCGTTCGGGGCCATATGGGCGTCGGTGATTTCAAATTCGGCCTCAACCCGGGCCGGGTCCACACTGGTAAAAACAATGCCCATATGGCCGGGAAAGGTTTCCCGGCCCACCGCATTGGCCGCTTCCAGCGAGGTCCGGTCCATGGTCAGTTTGGAAAAGCCGCGCATGAGACTGGACCCTAGCTCAATTTGACCAGCATTTTGCCGGTATTACCCCCGGTAAATAACTTCAGGAAAGCTGTCGGAGCATTTTCAATGCCGTCTTCCACAGTCTCCTGCCATTGCACTTTACCTGCGGGCACCCACTGCGCCAGATCGCTGACAAAATCGCCTAGCATGTCCTGGTGATCAGATACGATAAATCCCTGAACTTTCAGTCTCTTGCCAATGATGTTGAACAGGTTCCACGGCCCGGGTTTTGGCTCGGTATCATTATAGCCAGAAATCATGCCGCAAACGGCAATGCGGCCAAAATCGCGCATGGCATCCAGCGCCGCGACCAGATGGTCGCCACCCACATTTTCAAAATACATGTCCACGCCCTTGGGGGCAGCGGTTTTCAGCGCTTTCATCAAAGATAGCTGATCCGGGTGATCCTTGTAGAGAATGATTTCATCGACGCCCAAAGACTTCAGCCATTCGCCTTTTTCCTTGGAGCCAACCGAGCCAACCACCGTGCAGCCTTTGATCTTGGCGATCTGACAAACCAGCGAACCAACGGCTCCGGCGGCCCCGGATACAAAAATGGTTTCGCCTTCTTTGGGCTCCAAAATGCGCAGCAAACCTGCATAGGCGGTCAGGCCCGGCATTCCGGCGACGCCTAAAAACGCCTGTTCAGGCAGGCCAAAAGTTTCCAGCTTTTGTAAACCCTTGCCATCGGAGACAAACGCCTCGCGCCAGCCATTCATAGAGAGGACCAGATCGCCCTTCGCAAAGTCAGGATTGTTTGAGGTCTCCACCTTGCCAACCGCATGGCCTTCCAGCGCCTTGCCAATCTGAAAAGGCGGCACATAGCTTTTGCGGTCAATCATGCGGCCACGCATATAAGGGTCCACCGACATCCACAGGTTATTCACCAGCACTTCGCCATCGCCCGGGGCGGGAAGTTCGACACTGGCCAGTTTAAAGTTTTCTGGCTGAGGCATACCGACCGGGCGGCTGGCCAGTTGGATTTCACGGCTTGTGGTTGTCATGGGGAGTTCCTTTTGTTTTTGAATTTCACACAGCTTAAACCCTTGTTTTGGACTTGTCGAAGGGCATGGCGTTTTTTTCCTGAAAGGGTGTGCTATAGACACGTTTGCAAAATCTGGGGGGAAGCGCATGAAAGATAATGTCATCGCATGGCCGGTAAAAACTGGCGAACGTATTCATAATCATTTCGATTCGTCCATTTGGAACGATTTTTTATTTCGTGATGATGACATCATCATTGCCACCTATGCCAAAGCCGGCACCACATGGTTGCAACAGATTGTAAGCCAATTGATTTTTAACGGCGAAGAGGGCCTGAACGTCGCCGAAATGTCGCCCTGGCTCGACTTTCGCCTGCCGCCCAAAGAAGAGAAACTGGCAGATCTGGAGGCCCAGACGCATCGCCGCTTTATCAAAACCCATTTGCCGGTGGATGCACTGACGTTTTCGCCCAAGGCCAAATATCTCTACATCGCCCGCGATGGCCGCGATGTACTGTGGAGCTATTATAACCACCATTCAAATTTTCTGCCCGATATGTATGAGCGCATGGCCGAAGTCTGCCCGCCGGGGATGGAACGCTTTGCCCCGATTACCAGGGATGTGGTCGACTTTTTTCATGAATGGCGGGCGCGCGATGGCTGGCCGATCTGGCCGTTCTGGGGCAATATTGCCAGTTGGTGGGCGGTGCGCGATCTGCCCAATGTAATGCTTTTACATTTCAATGACCTCAAAGCCGATATGCCGGGCCAGATGCGCAAGATTGCAGACTTTCTGGACATCCCCATTGATGAAAA
>NVVU01000064.1 GCA_002733485.1 Robiginitomaculum sp. | reverse complement strand
AAAATCGTTGGCGTAACGGCAATGCTTTCGACGTTATTGACTGTGGTCGGGCAGCCATAAAGGCCCGCATTAGCCGGAAATGGCGGTTTAAGGCGCGGTTGGCCTTTTTTGCCCTCCAGGCTTTCCAGCAATGCCGTTTCCTCGCCGCAAATATAGGCCCCGGCGCCATGATGTACATAAAGATCAAAATCAAAGCCGGTGCCACAGGCGTTTTTGCCGATCAGCTTGGCCGCATAGGCCTCATCAATGGCCTTTTGCAGGGCGATGCGTTCGTCAATATATTCACCGCGCAGATAAATGTAGCAGGCATTGGCACGCATGGCGAAAGAGGCAATCAGACAGCCTTCGATCAGCAAATGCGGATCGTGGCGCATAATATCACGGTCTTTACAGGTACCCGGTTCCGACTCGTCCGCATTGACCACCAGATAGTGCGGGCGTGTCCCCACTTCCTTTGGCATGAATGACCATTTTAGCCCGGTAGGAAAGCCCGCGCCACCGCGCCCGCGCAATCCGCTTGCCTTGATCTGTTCCACAATCCAGTCATCACCCAGCGCCATAAAGTCTTTGGTACCATTCCAGGCCCCACGCTTTTTGGCGGCCTCAAGACCGGGGTCCTGCAAACCATAGAGGTTGGTGAAAATGCGGTCCTTGTCGTCAAGCATCATTGCCGCCTTTTTTCGCTTTTGCTATATTCGCTCTTGTATCTTTCCAGCTCAGATACATCACCGCTGCGCCAGCAATGACCAATACCGCCACACCCGCATGGATCCACGTATCCACTTTGGTCATGAAATACCCCACCGCCATGCCTCCCAGAACCAGCATTTCAACCAGTGTCACCAGCGCAATCAGGATTTGATTGTCGCTCATTTTAGCGGGAGGTTCGGAAGATTTTGTGGTCATCGCTCTAAGCCTCCGTCATACCGACGAAAGTCGGTATCCAGTGGTGAGTCTGCGCTGGATTCCGGTTTTCACCGGAATGACGCCTCATGTCATTACCTGGCTTGTCCCGGTAATCCAGATTGAAAAAGAACTGGATTGCCCGAACCCGTCGGGCAATGACAACACAGGGGATCATTTCTTTGCCCCCGTCTTCGGCGCCGCTTTTTTGCCAGGCTTTTTAGCGGCTTTGGGCGCATTGGGGATGCTTTTCAGCGGCTTGGCCCGCGAGCCATTGTACAATGCCTTATCGCTCAATGTTTGCGCGCCGCCCAAAGGCTCGGAGGTATAACGATCATTTTGCGGGCCGGGTTTCACGGCCTTGCCTGATGCAAGATCATCCAGCAGTTTTTCCATACTGGCTTCATCCAAATCTTCATAATAATGATCGCCTGAGCCGTTGGAGACTTGCACCATTGGCGCGTTTACGCACGCACCAAGGCATTCCACCTCTTCCCATGTGAATTTGCCATCGGCAGAGATCGCCCCCTTCTCGCCAATGCGTTTTTTACACACCTTGATAATCTCACCTGAGCCGCGCAGCATGCACGGGGTGGTGCCACAGACCTGAATCAGGTGCTGGCCAACCGGTTCCAGCTTGAACATGGTGTAAAAGGTTGCCACTTCCAGCACCCGGATGGGGGCCATGCCAAGACGTGCCCCCACAACACGCATGGCTGGTTCGGACAACCAGCCGCCATTGTCTTTTTGGGCAATCCACAAAAGCGGGATCACCGCCGAGCGCTCCTTGCCTTTGGGGTATTTGGCAATCCAGTATCTGGCTTCCTTTTCGCCAGCCTTTGAAAACGCGAAACTGTCTGGTTGTTCCTTGGCGAGATGACGTCCGCTCATCGGTCAATCTCCCCGAACACCACATCAATAGAGCCGATAATGGCGGCAATATCTGCCAGCATGTGGCCTTTATTCAGATAATCCATGGCTTGTAAATGCATAAACCCCGGTGCCTTGATTTTACAGCGATACGGCTTGTTGGTGCCGTCCGAGATGAGGTAAACGCCAAATTCGCCCTTGGGAGCCTCGACCGCACAATAAATCTCGCCCTCGGGCACGTGGAAGCCTTCGGTGTAGAGTTTGAAATGGTGGATCAGCGCTTCCATAGACTGTTTCATCTCGGCGCGTTTTGGCGGGGCCACTTTGCCGCCAGTTTCCATCACAGGACCCTTTGGCATTTTTTTCAGGCATTGTTGCATGATTTTCACAGATTCGCGCATTTCCGCCATACGGACCAGATACCGGTCATAACAATCGCCATGCTTGCCAATGGCGATGTCAAAATCCAGCTCGGAATAAACTTCATAGGGCTGCGCGCGGCGTAAATCCCACGCCATACCCGATCCACGCACCATGACACCGGAAAACCCCCATTCCAGCGCATCCTGCTGTGAAACCACGCCAATATCGGCATTACGCTGTTTAAAGATACGATTGTCGGTCAACAGGGTTTCGATGTCGTCCAGAACCTTGGGGAAGGTTTCACAAAATTCGCCAATGTCTTCCAACAGGTCCGGTGGCAGATCCTGATGCACGCCGCCCGGGCGAAAATACGCCGCGTGCATGCGCGAGCCAGAGGCGCGCTCGTAAAAAACCATCAGCTTTTCGCGCTCTTCAAAGCCCCAGAGCGGCGGGGTCAGCGCCCCCACGTCCATGGCCTGGGTAGTAACGTTCAAAAGGTGCGATAACAGCCGGCCGATCTCACAATAGAGCACCCGGATAAACTGCGCCCGTCGCGGCACCACCACCCCGGTCAGCTTTTCAATGGCCAGACAGAAGGCATGCTCCTGATTCATCGGGGCCACATAGTCCAGCCGATCAAAATACGGCAAGGCCTGCAAATAGGTCTTGTATTCAATCAGTTTTTCGGTGCCACGATGCAAAAGGCCGATATGCGGGTCCACCCGCTCGACCACTTCGCCGTCCAGTTCCACCACCAGACGCAACACACCATGCGCAGCCGGGTGTTGCGGGCCAAAGTTAATGGTGAAATTGCGGCCCTCGGTTTCGACTTCGATGTCAGCCATCAGCCCGCCTCCGCGCGATTCGTCATTCCGGCAAAAGCCGGAATCCAGTAGTGACTCTGATCTGGATACCGATTTTCATCGGTATGACGCGAAAAGGAATGCAATTCACTCATTGCCCCTCTCCGTCCGTCTCTTGCTCCAGCACATATTTCGCCCCTTCCCACGGGCTTAAATTGTCGAAATTGCGAAATTCCTGGGTCAGTGAAACCGGCTCATAAACCACCCGGCGCTGTTCCTCGTCATAGCGGCACTGCACATGGCCCGATAGCGGGAAATCCTTGCGCAAGGGATGCCCTTCAAAGCCATAATCAGTGAGAATACGGCGCAAATCCGGATGACCGGAAAAAAGAATACCATACATGTCAAAAGCTTCACGTTCATTCCAGTTCGCCGCCGGATAAACCCCCACAACACTAGGTACTGTGCCGCCCTCTTCCACTTTAACTTTTATACGCAATCTGCTGTTTTCACGCATAGAAAGCAAGTGATAAACAACATCAAAGCGCCGCGCACGGCCAGGATAATCCACCCCGCATATATCGATCAGGGTTTCAAAGCGGCACTGGCTGTCATCGCGCAAAAAAGTCAGGATTTTGACGATCTGTTCGGCATGGGCATTGAGCGTTAGTGCATCAAAGCTGACCTCGCTACCGGTTAGCGCCGTGCCCAGTTCGGCCAGCAGATAGGTTTCCAGATCGGGAATGGACTTACTCATCGAATAATATCCCCTACGCGGCGGATCTTCTTTTGCAATTGCAAAATGCCATAGACCAGCGCCTCGGCGGTTGGTGGGCAGCCGGGCACATAAATATCCACCGGCACAATGCGGTCGCAGCCGCGCACCACGGAATAGGAATAATGGTAATACCCGCCGCCATTGGCGCAGGACCCCATGGAGATCACATAGCGCGGTTCGGGCATCTGGTCATAAACCTTGCGCAGGGCCGGGGCCATTTTATTGGTCAGCGTGCCAGCCACAATCATCACATCGGACTGGCGCGGGGAAGCGCGCGGCGCAAATCCAAAGCGTTCAATGTCATAGCGCGGCATGGCGGCCTGCATCATCTCAACGGCGCAACAGGCCAGACCAAACGTCATCCACATCAGCGAGCCAGTGCGTGCCCAGGTGATCAGTTCGTCCGCGCTGGCGATAACAAAGCCCTTGTCCATCAGGGCATCGGACACCCCGTCATGAAACGGATCGTGCTTTTTGGGGTCATAAAAAGGTGTTGCGACGCGCGCAGCACCAAAGGCGGGTACATTGGGGTCGCTCACTGCTCTACTCCCATTCCAGGGCGCCGCGACGCCATGCATACATAAAGCCAATCATCAATTCGGCCAGAAACACCATCATCGTCCAGAAAGCATAGGGACCAAGGGCCTTTAAATTCACGGCCCATGGAAACAGAAAGACCACTTCAAGATCGAAAACGATGAACAGAATCGCCACCAGATAAAATTTGACATCAAATTTCATCCGCGCATCATCAAAGGCCTCAAACCCGCATTCATAGGTCGAAACCTTTTCGCTATCAGGGTTGTTGGGCGCCAATATCATTGGCAGAACCATAAACACCATGGCAACCATGGCGGCGATGGCCAGGAAAATCAGGACAGGAAGATAGTCGAGCAACATCTCGCTCATGGAAGGCTCCGGCGGTTATACGCGTGGCACAAAGGTACGGCGACTCGAAGACCCTGAGCCCCCACTCTGGAACGCGAAGCTAGAACTGTGCGCGCCTGATGGCAATCACCTTTGCGGGACGTTTTGCCGCGTAATTAAACTTTTTTCAGCTTGCCAGCCCTTACAGCAATCGCCGGTAGCGTTTTTATACTTCAAATCGCCGCCTCAGCGCCCCATTTTCGGCAGAATGTTGCGCCGATATAGCCCGGCGGGGGCGCAAAAGAGGTTTAATCATGAAACACATGTTCGTAGGCGCATCGCTATTCGTCATTGCCTTCACCCTGCCATTGTCGGCTTTCGCCAGCAGCAATGCTCCTTCCTATGATGTGGATGTTGCCTTTGTGCTGGATACCACTGGCTCCATGTCCGGTCTGATCGAAGGGGCCAAGCAGAAAATCTGGTCTATCGCCAATGACATAGCTGATACGCGCCCGGGCCAGCAGGGCCGCATTCGCTTTGCCCTGATCGGTTATCGCGATCGCGGCGATGCCTATATCACCAAAACCTTTGATCTGACCGATGATATGAATGGCATTTATGGCCATTTATTGGAATTTCGCGCCCAGGGCGGCGGGGATCGTCCCGAATCAGTCAATCAGGCGCTGAGCGAGAGCATTGAAGACCTGCAATGGGACCAGAACCCGCAAACCCTGCGCCTGGTGTTTCTAGTGGGCGATGCACCGCCGCATATGGATTACCCCAATGATGTTCCCTATGCAGTATCTTTGCGCAATGCCCGCAATGCTGACATTATCGTCAATACGGTACAGGCCGGTCGGCATGCAGACACGTCCAAAGTCTGGCATGAAATCGCCGATCTTGGCGATGGTGAATATCTGGCCATTGCGCAAAATGGCGGCATGCAAGCGGTACACAGCCCTTATGATGACGATATCGAGCAGATGCAGCGCGCCATGAACCATACGGTGCTGGGCTATGGCGCCAAGGCGGCGCAAGCCGAAGTGCGTAACAAGCGCGCGCTGGCGCTGGCCGCTCCGGCCCCGGTGGCCTCCGACATGGCCAGCTATCGTTTCAAGTCCGGTAAGAAAAACAAGGTGGTAACCGGCGGCAATGAGCTGGTCGAGGACTATGCCGATGGCAAGGTATCGCTGGATACTCTGAAAGAAGACGAGCTGCCAGAGACATTCAAAGGCCTCTCTAAAGAAGAGCAGAAGGCGAAACTGGACGCGCTGGTAAAAGAGCGCCAAACCCTGAACAGCAAAATGGAAGTGCTGGTGAAAAAGCGCGATTCCTATCTGAAGGCCGAGGCAAAAAAACGCGCCGCCGCTGCGCCCGATGATGCCTTTGATGTGAAAGTACGCGAAACTGTGCGCAAACAGGCCGCCGCCAAGATGAAGAAGTAGGTTTCCTTCACAGGGTTATCGGGCGAAGATCTGGGATCCAAACACCCAAGCAAAACTTTATCCATACGCCCCGTAATGGTGCGACAGGCCCACACCAATCTCGCGAATGCTCTGGTGGATAAAGCGCAAGGGCTGGATCACCTGTTCATGGATATGTGGATAACCGCGTACCCCTTGCCCGGCATCATCGCTGGGCTCGGTTATACCTTCAAAGGCCGCTGCCCCGGCCTCGTTCAGCGGGAAAATGTCAACCAGCAAATCGGCCAGTTCATCAAAACGTAGTGCAAACGCCAGATCCAGCACCATGGCCCGGGTGCAATCATGGCGCTGGGAGAAGGATGGCAGGCTGGCCGTCAGTAAAAACGCCTGCATGATCATGGCCTGGCGAATGGCGTGCAGGGCATGGATGGCGCGCCGCTCCACATGACGCTCATTGGCATAACTTTCACCATCCAGCCCCTGAAATACCTTGTCCAGACGAGATAAGTCGGCGGCAATATGGTTGGCAAAACGGCTTAGGGCACGGGGCGTCTGGCGCTCGCCGAGATGTTGAGCCAACTGCTCGCAGGCAAACACCTGTTGCGGGTCATCTTCGCCGGCGGCCTTGCTGATCCAGAAACTGGCATCGAACAATACCCCATAGGCACGCAACACCGGCAGGCTGGTCAATGCCCGGGATTTGCGGATCATGCCCAGGATTTCACGCATGCGTGCAGAGCCATTGACCTGTTCAATAAAGCGTTCTGGCTCCAGCCCGGCGGCATGGCCCGCCCCGCCAATCACATTCACCGGTGCCGCCAATTGTTGCAATATGGCATTATGGGGAATAGCGCGCAGGGATTTTGGCCCGGTGATCGCCGCGCCGCTTTGCCGCCGGGCCTTGCGCGAGCCAGTTGGGAACAGCATTTGCGCCGCAAAGGCCCCCACGGAGACCTGATAATCAACATTTTCAAACAGGTTTTCCTGCCAGGATTTTATGTTGCGATAAAAATCCCACGAATAATTGATGTCAGCATAAAACCGGTCGCTTTTATCTGCCTGCGGGCACGCAAATCCCCATTGCAATAATGCCCCCACCGTGGCACCGGCCAGAGGCGGCGTTTCAAAATGCAAAAACCCGTCGCCACCCTGAAAGCTGGTTTCCGCATTCAGACGCAAGCCTTCGTGAGCAAAGCGCGAGCGGGTCCAGGGGGTGATCAGATAATCAAAGCGTTCCTGCAAGGTGCCGGGATAGGCGCCGCGCCCCATGGATTCGCCGTGGGTGTTGAAAATTAATACCTCGACATTGAGAATACCCTTGGTGGCCATCGCGCGGGCGAGCAGAATTTGCAGACGTTCAATGGCGCAATTGGAGGCAATCTGCCCCATGAAGCGGCCAGAATCAGAAAACCCGATCTGGATCGCCAGGCGGCCCCGTGCGCGAATATAGTCGACAAACTCCTCTTCTTCCAACAGGCGTTCAATCAACCGCCCGCCGCGTTCCATCGCCAAAGGCGTTTCAAACAGGGGCGATATGTCCAAAAGGTGATCAACCCCATACAGCCGGGCCAGATAGATCGCTCCCATTACCGTTGCCGGGGCCTCGCATTCGGCAATCAGAAAGCGGATGGGGGTATCGGCATCCACATGTTTTAAAAACTCGGCACACAGCATGAATTGCCGCCGGGCCGTCATCGGTTCCAAAAAGATAGAGGCCAGATTAATGCGCTGCTGCGCGGCTGAACGGGCTTTGTCGGCGGCTGCGTCCAGTGCTGTGCGATCGGCAAAGGCGCGCCCCTGCTCCAGTCCCAGATCAGCCCGCAAGGCCGATATTAATTGCGCCGCATTAATGCGCAAATGAATCCGCGCTAACCCCAGTCCCAGATTACCCATGCGGGCGCGCAGCACACACAATGCCAGCTTCGCCGCTTTGTCATCGGACCCGGCCAACAGAGCATCCATGTCCCTGATAACCGGTTTCAGGCTGATCAGACGATTTTGATCCTCCATGGTCAGGGTGTTGGCAGCCCGGGTCACCACCAAGGGGTCATTCAGATCTCCACCGAAAAGTGCACCCTGGTGCGCGGCAAACGCAGATGCATCACGCAAGGTGGTAACCAGCACATCCCGAGCGGCATTTTGCGCCCCCAGATCGATGACCGCCAGATCATCTGCATAGTCCGCCAGGGCCCGGGATTTTTCCAAAAGGCGGATTTTAATGGTTTGGCCCCAATGAATGTCTGTGCGCCCGTCCAGATCATAGCCAACCCAACTGGCCAGACTGATCGGGGCGGGATTGATCGCGGTCCAGTCACTCGGGAAATACTGGCGCGCCCAGACCAGCATTTTGGCGGTAATATCCCCCACCGCCTGTTGCGCCCGCGTGATGGCCAATTGCGCGGCCTCATGTTCATCGGCCAGGGTAATCTCAGGGTCCGGAGCGTGGGCCAGGGCCTTGATTTGCGCTTTGGCTACATCGCGCTCGCTATCCTGCTGAGCAGAGGCATAGGCAGCCACGGCCCGGCGCAAAGACGCCGACATGGCAAAGGTCGGGTGCGCGGTAAAGACAATGCCGGTGCGGGTGCGCTCTAATTCTGCCTGCACATCGGCAAAGTGCAAATCACTAAGGGGGGCCAGCATGGCATCAATCTGTGCCTGATCCATCGGGCCATCCTGGTGCTGGGCGGCAAAATCATCGGCGCGATGGAACAATGCCTGATCAGAAAAATGCTTGGCCGTTAAGGCCAGCGCCGCGCCATCGGTATGGCGGCCCTGAAGCGCCTGTAACAAGGCATAGCCAAGGCGGCGCACCGAGTTCGTCTGGGGGTCCAGCGCCACTTCCCGCTCATAACCTTCCAGTTGCGCAAGGCACCATGTCGCCCATTGATCGGCGTTGGCGTTGGCGTTGGGAAACGAAAAACCAGTCATAACAGCCTCTTGTTTGGCATCATTTGGCGATGAGGAGTCAATGTTAACACAGGTTAGCGCGCATTTTGCCGCAATGCAGCAATAACGCAGATATATGACAAGTTTTTCGCGCAGGTCATAGTGGAATAAGCAAAAAGGGCATGAGCCGCCAAGCCCATACCCTTTTTTGTCTTTCATGAAATGGCGCGAGTGACGGGACTCGAACCCGCGACCTCCGGCGTGACAGGCCGGCACTCTAACCAACTGAGCTACACCCGCTCATTTCATGTTCCCACACACAGGGTGCGCGAGAGGCCGTCAGATACGGTGCCAGCGCGCAGCCGTCAACCGTTTCAGCGCAGCAAAATCATTTATCGAGCGCAACAACACCAGCACGGCTAAAACAATATGCGCACTGATGATTCAAAGAGACAATGGAAACCAGCGCGCCTCATTCCAGCATTCAGCTAAAGGCCCATTGGTTTGCACGGCTCAGGAAAAATTCTGTTGATGGTTATGTGTYTATTTATCGTAATTTTCGATTATTATSATCGTTATTAATCGTATTACTTTCTTTATTRTATGCCCTAGCATGACAATGGTATCGCGTATTCACGATATTAGGAAAGGAACGAACCATGCAAAAGAAAAACAACCTTCTAAAGGGTGCCCTGTTCGCCAGCGTTGCCTTCACGGCATTATTAAATTCGGCAAAGGCCAATGAGACGGCGGCCATGTCGCACACGCCGATGCACCAGGAAAACGTAGCAGACAATGCGTTCTGGTGGCCAAACCGGCTGGACCTTGAACCGCTTCGCAAAAATGCGACTTCATCAAATCCGCTGGGCGAAGATTTTGATTATGCCAAAGCCTTTGGCAGTCTCGATTTAAACGCACTCAAAAAAGACCTGCAAACCCTCATGCATACCTCAAAGGATTGGTGGCCAGCCGATTATGGTCATTATGGGCCATTATTTATTCGCTTGGCTTGGCACAGCGCCGGCACCTATCGCAGGATAGACGGTCGCGGTGGTGCCGATGGCGGCATGCAACGTTTTGCGCCTTTAAATAGCTGGCCTGATAATGCCAATCTTGACAAAGCGCGCCGGTTGCTGTGGCCAATTAAAGAGAAATACGGCGATAAAATATCCTGGGGTGATCTGATCATTCTGTCCGGCACGGTTGCCATGGAAGACATGGGGTTCAAAACCATTGGCTTTGCCGGCGGCCGCGTTGATGCGTGGGAGCCTGATAATGTGGACTGGGGGCCGGAAAGCAAATGGCTTGCCCATAATCGCCAAACCGGTGGCGGAAAGCTCAAAGGACCGCTGGCGGCCACACAAATGGGCCTCATCTATGTTAACCCCGAAGGGCCCGGCGGCAATCCGGACCCGTGGGACGCCGCCAAAGCCATCCGCGAAGCCTTTGGCCGCATGGCCATGAATGACGAGGAAACGGTGGCCCTGATTGCGGGCGGCCATACATTTGGCAAAACCCATGGCGCGGCAGACCCTTCCAAAAATGTCGGCCCGGAACCTGAGGCCGCAGGTCTGGAAGAACAAGGCCTTGGCTGGAAAAACTCTTATCGCTCAGGCAAGGGAGCCGACACCATTACCAGCGGACTGGAGGGAGCCTGGACTGTTAGCCCGGCCGAATGGACACATAATTTTCTCCAGAACCTGTTCACCTATAATTGGGTAAAAACCAAAAGCCCGGCCGGGGCAATTCAGTGGGTGCCGGATGATGAATCCGCCGCCTCAATCGTCCCCGACGCACACGATCCGGACAAGTTTCATGCACCAATCATGCTGACGACGGACCTGGCCCTGAAGTTTGACCCCTCGTACAGGAAAATAGCGAAGCGCTTTTATGAAAACCCGGAAACGTTTGAGCTTGCCTTTGCCAAAGCCTGGTTCAAGCTGACCCACCGCGATATGGGCCCCCCTTCGCGTTATCTGGGCACTTTGGTGCCAAAAGAACAGTTTGTCTGGCAGGATCCAGTGCCGCCTGTTGATTATCAACTGGTTGATACTGACGATATTGCTGTCCTGAAAAACAACATTCTAAAATCCGGTTTATCGGTTCCTGAACTGGTACGTACCGCATGGGCATCGGCTTCCAGCTATCGGAATACGGATATGCGCGGCGGTGCCAATGGGGCACGCCTTCGTCTTTCCCCGCAAATGAATTGGGCCGCTAATGATCCAAAAGAGTTGGCAAAAGTCTTGAAAGCACTGGAAAAAGTTCAGAATAATTTCAACAAAAATCAAAAAAATGGCACGAGAGTATCTCTGGCTGATCTGATCGTCCTGGGCGGAGCAGCGGCAATTGAAAAAGCCTCTCACGATGCAGGGCACGATGTGCAGGTTCCCTTCACACCGGGGCGGACGGATGCATCGCAAGCGCAAACGGATGTCAATTCATTTGCCG
Organism: Robiginitomaculum sp.; assembly: GCA_002733485.1. Taxonomy (GTDB): domain Bacteria; phylum Pseudomonadota; class Alphaproteobacteria; order Caulobacterales; family Maricaulaceae; genus Robiginitomaculum_B. Next base: position 6,124 of record NVVU01000064.1, on the reverse strand, counting down.
TGCTTGAAACTAGCGCTGATGGGTTTCGCAATTATTTTGATGATGCCAATACCCGTTCACCGGCAGAAATGCTGGTTGAAAAGGCAGCTTTGTTAAATTTATCGATACCGGAAATGACGGTTCTTGTTGGTGGCATGCGAACTTTGAATGCCAATACCGGCAAGGTCCGGCATGGTGTGTTTACAGATCACCCAGGACACCTGAGCAATGATTTCTTCAAGACCCTTCTAGATCCCTCGATCCAATGGAAGAAGGCAGAAAACTCACCTGGAATTTATGAAGGCAATGACCGAAAATCTGACAAGCAAAAATGGACAGCCACACCGGTTGATTTGATTTTCGGTTCAAACAGCGAATTGCGGGCCGTTGCCGAAGTTTATGCTTTTGAAGGCTCAGAAGAAAAATTTGCCAAAGACTTTGTTGGTGCCTGGACCAAGGTAATGAACCTCGGTCGTTTTTAAGCGCTTAGCAAAATACAAAAAAATAGAACGGCGGCATTCAATATGCCGCCGTTCTTGTTTATCTATGAAAAATGGTGGGCGATGAGAGGCTCGAACTCCCGACATCCACGGTGTAAACGTGGCGCTCTCCCAACTGAGCTAATCGCCCTTAATCAAGGTTGCGCACTATGCCCAAAACCGCGCACCGGGCAAGAGCAAAACTGAAAAAGGGCCGGCATAAGCCAGCCCTTTCACAGCAGAACAGATCTGATTAGTTGTTCACGCAATCCTTGAAGGATTTGCCTGCTTTAAATTTAGGGCGTTTGGATGCCGGGCGGTCAACCAGTTCGCCAGTCCGTGGGTTGCGGGCTTTACCGGCGGCGCGGTGCGCAACGCTAAAAGAACCAAAACCCGGAATGCGGACATCGCCGCCAGCGGCCAGGGCTTCTTCAACAGCGCCGACGAAAGCGTTTACGACTTCTATGCCTTGCGCCTTGGTCATGCCGACTTTGGCGGCTACGGCTTCGGCTAATTCACTCTTGTTCATGGTGTCTCCCCATTAAGGTTTGCGCCGAATCAGTGGCGCGATGACCGTAGTCTTGCCTCAAAACCCTTATTTTGCAAAGGCTCCGAGGCTTTTTTCATCAAGAAATTGAGGAAATAACCTGTTCAGATGCAAAAGGCGGCTCTTTCCTGGGAAAGAACCGCCTTTGCAGGCATCAAAATGGGCGATGCTGGTCTTGATCTAGTGCGTGCTCAGCGTATCAGAATCACCGTCTTCGCTGGATGTTTTGGCCATGGAAGGTTCTTCGTCCTCGTTCCATTCCACCGGCTCCAGCGGTTGCGTTAGCGCCCTTTCCAGCACTTCGGCGACCGTTTGCACCGGAATGATCTCCAGCTGATTTTTCACATTATCAGGGATCTCCGCCAGATCCTTGGCGTTATCCGACGGGATCAGCACGGTTTTTACGCCGCCGCGTAACGCCGCCAACAGCTTTTCCTTTAATCCGCCAATTTCCAGCACCCGGCCGCGCAGGGTGATCTCGCCAGTCATGGCAATGTCCTTACGAATGGGAATACCGCTTAAGACCGAAACAATGGCCAGCGCCATGGCCACCCCGGCAGAGGGTCCATCCTTTGGCGTTGCCCCTTCGGGCACATGCACGTGAATGTCAGACTTTTTAAACTCGTTGGCCTTGATGCCAAAATTGGCTGCACGGGAATGCACATAGGAGTTCGCCGCCGAAATGCTTTCTTTCATCACATCGCGCAAATTACCGGTAACGGTCATGCGTCCGCGCCCCGGCATTTTTACCGCTTCAATGGTCAGCAAATCACCACCGGCTTCGGTCCAGGCGAGGCCGGTGACCACGCCGATCTGATCCTTCTTGTCGGTTTCGCCAAAGCTGCATTTACGCACCCCGGCATAATCACCAAGATTATCAGAGGTGATGTGGATTTTTTCAGCTTTGCCGCTTTCCAGATCACGCACGCCTTTGCGGGCCAGATTGGCCAGTTCCCGTTCCAGATTACGCACCCCGGCTTCGCGGGTGTAATAGCGGATCAGGTCGCGCAGGGCCGCTTCGTCGATCACAAATTCTTCGGCTTTCAGCGCATGGTTTTCCAGCTGTTTGGGAATAAGGTGACGCCTTGCGATCTCGATTTTTTCATCCTCGGTATAACCGGGGATGCGAATGATCTCCATACGGTCCATCAACGGGCGCGGCATGTTCAGAGAATTGGCCGTGGTAATGAACATCACGTTGGAAAGGTCATAGTCCACTTCCAGATAATGATCGTTGAAGGTGGAGTTTTGTTCCGGGTCCAAAACCTCAAGAAGCGCCGCCGACGGATCACCGCGAAAATCAGCGCCCAACTTGTCGATCTCGTCCAGCAGAAAAAGCGGATTGTTGGATTTAGCCTTTTTCATGGACTGAATAATGCGCCCCGGCATAGAGCCGATATAGGTGCGCCGATGGCCGCGTATTTCGGCCTCGTCCCTCACACCGCCCAGCGACACGCGCACAAAATTGCGCCCTGTTGCCCGGGCAATGGATTTACCCAGCGAGGTTTTACCCACCCCCGGCGGGCCAACAAGACAGAGGATAGGTCCACGGATTTTTTTGGTCCGGGCCTGAACGGCCAGATGTTCCAAAATCCGTTCCTTGACCTTTTCCAGCCCATAATGATCTTCATCAAGAATGGCTTCAGCCTTTTTCAGTTCGATCGTGGCGCGGCGTTTTTTGCCCCACGGAATTGCGGTCATCCAGTCAAGATAATTGCGCACCACGGTCGATTCTGCCGACATCGGGCTCATCTGGCGCAGCTTTTTCATTTCCGATTCGGCTTTGATGCGCGCTTCTTTGGACAGTTTGATCTTTTTAATCTTCTCGGCCAGTTCATCCAGCTCGTCCCGGGCCTCGTCGCCATCGCCCAGCTCGCGCTGAATGGCTTTCATCTGTTCGTTCAGATAATATTCGCGCTGGGATTTCTCCATCTGGCCTTTCACCCGGCGGCGGATTTTTTTCTCCACCTGCAAAACGCTGATCTCGCCTTCCATGGCGGCAAAGGCCAGCTCCAGACGTTCGGACGCGCTGGCGGTATCCAGCAGTTTTTGCTTTTCAGCAATCTTGATAGCCAGATGCGCCGCAATGGTGTCGGCCAGACGGCTGGGCTCTTTAATGTTGCCTAGAGACTCCATCAGGTCGGGCGCAATTTTCTTGTTGAGCTTGGCATAATTTTCAAAATTTTCGGCAACCGCCCGCATCAAGGCTCTGGTTTCGGCGCTGTCGTCCTCGTCGCCGGGCAATGCCATAGCTTCGGCTTCCAGAAACTCATCATTCATCCGGATCTGGTTAACGCTCACGCGCTCAATACCCTCGACCAGCACTTTGAGGGTGCCATCGGGCAGTTTCAGCAATTGCAATACCTTGGCGACACAGCCAACCGTATAGAGGTCTTTTGCCTCCGGATCGTCGGTGGAGGGGTCGCGCTGGCTCAGCAGGAGGATGGTCTTCTCTCCGTCCATGACCTGTTCCAGCGCCTTGATCGATTTTTCACGACCCGCAAACAGCGGCACGATCATGTGGGGGAACACCACAATGTCGCGCAAAGGCAAAACCGGCAGGGTTTGGGGGAAATCACTCATAAACATACACATCCTTGTTTTCTGGTCTGATTATCGGATAACGATTCGCCATTACTATGACAGGGAAAACATAACGTCACCTGAACAAAATGTGGCGATGCGACGCACACCCTTCAAGGTTTCACAATGGTAATGCGCAGTGCTCTTGCCAGCGCCCCGTTGGTAGCACCATCATGAGAGCAACACGCCCGCACGAAAAAGGACGCCATCAAGATCCCTCAGCCATCCCGTTTACGCCCGCTGGCCACCGCCATTGCCCTTGTCTCACTGGCACTGGCCAATGCCCCCTCTATCGGGAAATAAGATCAGGGTGTGGGCTCAATTTCACCATAGCCTGATGGCTTAAGGACAGGGCTCATTAATTTACCCCTTCCTGCCAAACTGAATTGAATAAAACTTTCAGGCCCAGACCTTTGACATGCACCAAGGCTGCTGTCAGGTATTTTCTTGCCAAGTGTCGCTTAGTGTGCTACAGCACCAGCACACTAGCACTGCATGGAATTACCCCCCTATACCTTTAGTCAGGACTTTATAATGAAACAACTTGCGCTCATCGCGATCATTTTTCTTTATGCCAATACAGCGTTCGCCGAAGAGGATTTCTCGGCCATAGACCGCTATGTGACCCAAGTAAAAAAGGGAACGGATATGCCATCCGGTACTGCCATTGCGATCGTAAAAGATGGTAAAATTATCTATGAAGGGTATTTTGGCTATGCGGATATTCAAGCCAGGAAGCCGGTGGATGCCGAGACGGCTTTTTATATCGCATCAGCCACAAAACCATTTTTTGCATTATCAATGCTATTGATGGAACACAAGGGAGACATCAAAGATACGACCACTATGGCAGAAATGTTTCCGGACATGGCGTTCAAGCGCTTTTCGTTCAATGGCTTTAACGCGAAAAAGGTACAGTTGAAAAATCTGATGTCTCATACGGCGGGCATTAAAAATCAACTTTTYGTGGCAAATTTGGCCTATTTCGGCTTACACGATAAGGCGCTGCGTCGTAAATCTGTRGCMGCCATTGTGTCTCGTRACAAAGGCAARYTGGGCAMATTTGYTTACACCAATCTTGGCTATAAYRTAGCCAGTGTCTGGGCCGAGGATWMTTACAAGCARGACTGGCAAAAGACCCTGGCAGAACTKGTCTTTGMYCCCCTKAATATGAGMAGCACTTCTGCTTATATGAGCGAAATAAAARKSAAGGGCATTGARGTCGCGCTGCCYTATWCYTTTTTCAATGAYACYCCCAAGGAAGCGCTGKCTTTTCAGAAAAAGGACAGCACCATGCATGCCGCCGGTGGCATRRTTTCRACCGCCAGTGATGTAGCACGATTTTTGATCGCCGAGTTGAATAATGGCATGGTTGATGGCAAACAGGTTTTCCCTCGTGAAGTGATAGAAAAATCTCACCGGCAACTGGCAACCAATAATCCAAAATATCGTGAATATCGTGATTTTCGCCGAAACGATTATGCCTGGGGCTGGTTTATAGGCCCCTATAAAGACGAGGTAATGCTGCATCATTTCGGCGATATTGCAGGAACGCACGCACACTTATCTTTCATACCCAAACACAATATTGGCCTCGTCATCCTCAATAATGAAAGCTGGATGAGCGATGCCATGGGCAACACGATTGCGGATATAGCCTACAGTATTTTGCTCGATAAAGGCGATCCAGATGCCCTTGTAGAGCCGCGCGTGCAAAGCTTGGTAAGTGGCGTTACCAAGATTTTACAAAACAAGAACAATGAAAAAAAACCCGTTGAAGAAATGAATTTATCATTAGATAAATCCAGCTATGCCGGGACGTTCACCAACCCGCTGATTGGTAATGTTAGCGTAGAGCTAATCGGCGCAGATCAATATAAATTCACTTTGGGTGAACTGGATGCAATGGCAACAGGCCACAAAGACCCCAATGCTATGCGTGTTGTGTTCGTTCCAAAGGTAAGAACGTTTATTCCAGACGTATCTGTTAGATACGTTATAAAACGCGGAAAAGTCACGGGATTCAGAATGTATCAGGCGTTTTTCAAGAAACTCTGATGATTAAATTTTGTATTTTACCTCTCACCCTGACTGTTGGCCATCAGCTCGAAGGTCGATTTTTATTGTTATACAAAGCCAATGCGACCTTAATCGGCAGGTAAGGCTCCCCATCCTTCGAGACGATTGCGGCGCAATCCCTCAGGATGAGGCCTGTATTATAATCCTCCGCCTCATCCTGAGCCTGTCGAAGGATGGATTGCCGGAACCCGTCCGGCAATGACAGTGAGGGCAATACAAATATGATACCCGATCAGCGCCGGTGTTGGATAAGTACGCACGATCCACACCCCATAACCATAGGGGTCATCCCGGCCCCCGAGCCGGGATCCATTATGCAGGTCCATTTGCGTTGAGATTCAATATAGATCCCGGACCAAGTCCCGGGTGACCGTCACAATTTTATCCTCGGCATAGCGCAAATGAGGATCAAAGAGGGGCAACCCTTACCCCTTCGCCAACCTTCATTTACCCCTAA
>NVVU01000063.1 GCA_002733485.1 Robiginitomaculum sp. | reverse complement strand
GGGGGCGGTGCGCGAAGGGGTCTTGCGCCATCATGTTAAAATGTGGGACGGGTCGTGGCGCGATTCCGTCTATTTCTCGGTCCTGCGCGATGAATGGCCAAAAGTTCGGGCCGGTCTGGAGGCATGGTTAATATGTTGAAGGCGTTTAAAAATGTAGTGGAATGGGGGGTGAATTTATGGCTTCGTGTTCGCCCACCCAAAATTCAAAGATATGCTGGGTATGTAATTTTAGGGGGTCTAGCTCTAATTCTTATGAGCTTTAATGATATACTTTTTGAATATATTTTATCTCCAATAGGTTTTAAGCGAAATGGGTTAGCAGCTCCTATTTTTGGCGTTACTCTAACTTTTTTAGGTTTGGTGACACTTATTCTTGACCGATTGATAGATTCACAACCTTCAAAAATTCGCGATCAAGACCAAAAGTTATTTCAACAAGTTAGAACTTTAGCCCCATGGGACCTTCTGGATGAATTCTTAAACGACTTACACAACCATAATTGTTGGAACAGACGCTTTGATATGTTGAGTGAATTGCTCTTGTACCTTGAAGATGATGCACACACTTTTGTGGATAGAAATATGAACAAATCGCTTTTAGCTTTCAAGCATGATTTAGCTGTTTTACTTGATTTCATTGCACATAATTTTTTCGTCCCACATGGACTTACCCCAGATAGACAGTGCCTACATCCAGATATTTCTCTAGACAGAACGGGGCAAGAAAACGATTTTTTTAAAGAAAAAGAGCAAGAGCAAAAAAAGCACAGCAATTCTTTTGAAGTCACTTATAAAAAATTAATGGAGCAAGGGAGATTGCGGGGAATGATCTCAAATCAAATAGAATGAACTAACAATAAATAGTCTAACCCCTACTCCGCCGGGTGGGCATGTTTTGTGCGGTTCGCCTCGGCAGCATCCTGCCACAGGCGGGTCAGGGCGTGGATCAGATTCTTGCGGCTGGCTCGTAAATAGGTTGAATTATCGCTCAAATTATCGCGCAGGCGCACATAAGCCTTGGGCAGATTATGATAGGGCATGCGCGGATAAAGGTGGTGCGTGGCATGGAAGCGCAGGCCCACCGGCGCCCASAGCGTGGTRATGATCGGATGRCCSGGCACATCGACGCTATCGAGRAAYTGTTCRGYAACGCTCATSYGTTCATCGCCYGGATTGCGATAGGCATGGGCCGCCAGGGTGCGCAGCGARTTRARYAAAAAGATCARCACCGCCACSGWRTACCAKATGGCCAGYGCCTTGATGGGTAATACGCCCTGCCAGACCAGCGCSAYGGCRGTCCAGCCATAGGCAAAGGCCATRAATTCCTGRRMMARMYASAGSCCTTTGGGGTCRNCCTTTTTKGNNNNCGGCGCGRTYRTAMGTCAGATCAATGGTCAGCGAGGATGCCTTTTTCCAGATCAGSCGRCGCARKGGYGGCAAYARCCAGCCYAGMGGSGCAAGGAKGAGAAASCGCACCACAAAAAAYGCCGGCAGGATAAAGATTAAAAACATATAGCCGATTATGCCCAGCGGATTRCTGGCCCCAAAGGGCAGATATTCGCCGTCTTCCGACGTGCCATAAACATCGTGCACATGATGGTGCCGGTGCACGCCGTGATARGTAAARCTGGGGATCAGCATGGCAAAACCGCAAAGCAARTTCCACACCAGYCKAAACGYCTTGAACGTRCCGCCTTTAAGGTGYGTCAGYTCGTGGGTGAACAAAACCGCCCGATAAAGCAACAGGGTTGAGACCAGCAGRGAGGTCAGKCCMAGCRCAGAAAAAGTCGGGGYGATCACGGCAATGGCAAAGATYGCCCARCCCAGCGTGAYSGAGAGWAGAAAATCCGKCCAGTAAATGYGCGGGTCCGGYTTCATCAGGTCCGCCACCAGYKTRTTGGCTTCGCTCATGGGAAAAGCATTATTRTCGCGCTCGATGGTCATACTCACTTACCTGAGGTTTTTGCRGGATACTCCACATAAGGAAAAATCAGCCTGCGGGCAAGCTTGAACGCGGCGCTAGTGCGGCTTTGCCGCATGCCTATTTGGGTGTGCAGCAGGCATTTTTACCTGTGTTGCTGGCGATCTGGACTGGCGGGCAGGGCACCGTGCCATACGAGCAAAACACACAGCAATCCCCGGCCAGCGGTTTCAGCACCGCGCCGCAATGACCGCAGTCATAAAAGTACTGGCAGGCATTGGTGGGCATGGTCTCATCGCTTTTYCCGCCGCATTCGGGGCAGGTGATGGTGGATTGAAGYTGCATGGGTTTTAGGGGKYCTGTGTTTCGGMGGGTTTGGCAGGRTARCCCACATTGGTCGAGGCGGCGGCAATGGCAGCGAGGCTGGTCTGCGCCGGATCAAAGCGAACCGTGGCGGTTTTGGCCTCAAAATCAACCTTTACTGATTGCACCCCATCCACTTTAGACATGGCCTTTTTAACCGTTACCGGACACAGGGCGCAGGTCATGTTTTCAATGGCAAATACGACGCTTTGCTGTTGTGATTCTGCGTGGCTGGTGGGCGTTTCCGCCCTGGCGGAAAGGATCCCAAGGCTACCGAAGAAACCAATGATCGCAACGGCCATGATAGCCGCCATTCCGGTTTTTCTGTTGATACGCATTGTTTCTCTCCTAATAAAACCAGGGGGCCCAAAAGTTCACACTGGCGGCCAGCAAAGCCAGCGCCGTGGCCACCCATAAAACCAATTTGGTGATCCGGCGYGAAGCCGGTTTGGCGCACAGACTGCCATCATCGCAGTCTTGTTTTGGCCGCCGGTAAACCTGCCAGAATCCAGCCCCGATCAATCCTGCGGTGATCAGCAAAAATATGGGCTTGTAGGGCTCCAGGGCGGTCAGATTGGATACCCATGCGCCACTGAGGCCCAGCATAACCAGTACCAGCGGCACGATACAGCACGAGGAGGCGATGATGGCACCAGCCATGCCGCCGGTGGCCAGCCACGGACTGGATGCTGGTGCATATGGTGGCGCTTTCCCTAAGTTCACTACGGATGTCTTTCTTGCTTGGTTGATCATTCAGGCGCATCATCGCTCCTGTAGTTACTACAGGATCAAGTGGCGAAAACCGACAAGAGGATGACAATAAAGTGAAGACATGGACACGGGGGCAGCTGGCCGCCCTTACCGGCTGCAATGGGGAAACCATCCGTTATTACGAAACCATTGGTTTGCTGCCCGAACCCTTGCGCGCCGGGAATGGTTATCGACAATATGAAAAGCACCATGTGGAACGGCTGTATTTTATACGCCGGGCCCGGGATCTGGGCTTTGGTATTGATGATATCCGGGCTTTGTTAACCCCCATGGATGCGGGCACCATTGCGTGCGGCGAGATCGAGAAAATTGCCAGAAATCAGCTGGATCTTATCCGCGCCAAAATCCGCGATCTGCAACGCATGAAACAGGAATTACACACGCTGGTGCAATCCTGTCAGGGCGGCAGCGCGCCCCATTGCGCCATAATTGATGCCTTGTCCGATGGGCAGTTCTCTTAAAGGCGAGCCGGGTTATGATGATTTGCGGCGCATCCAGTCCACAATCCCTGTGCCGATAAGGTCCGGATGGTCTTCCTGCACATAATGCGTACCAGCGCCTAAAAACCGTGTTTCCAGATGCGGTACATTTTCAATCAGCCAGTCAACCACGGCTTGGGGGTTGATCGCCCCGGGGGTGGCATAGAAATAAAGCTTGGGTATTTTGCTGCTGGTCAGCCATTGCCCATTGGCGATGATGGCATCATGGGCCGCTTTGGGCGTGCCCGCAATGGGCAGTTCGCGCGGCCATTGCAGGGTGGGCAGGCGGCTTTGCGGGGTCGGGTATGGGGCGCGGTAATGCGCCATTTCGGCCTCGGTCAGCCCCCGGGCCACCCCCATTTTWGGCAGCAAMGTCTCRACAAAAAARTTATTGGTGAGGATCATTTCCTCGCCTTCGCCCTKGGTGCGAAAGGATTTGAACAGATCCCCAATGGCGCCCATGGCTTCGTAKGAGGCGGCCGGAAAGGCCGGGGGCATGATGGCCTCCATAAAGGCCATTGCCCTGACGTTATCAGGATTAAGACGGGCATAGCGCATGCCCAGTGCCGAGCCCCAGTCATGGATCACCAGGGTGATGTCTTTCAGGTCCAGCGCCGCCATCAGGGCATCCAGATAGGCGGCGTGTTCATCAAAGGTATAGCCGATATCGGGCTTGCCACTGTCGCCCATGCCGATCAGGTCCGGCGCAATGGCGCGGTATCCGGCGGCAAGCGCATGAGGGATGATATTGCGCCATAAATAGGATGAAGTGGGGTTGCCGTGCAGGAACACCATTACCGGCCCCTCACCCTCATCCACATAGGCCATGGTAGAGTCTAGAACGGCCTTGGTCTTTTTCCTAAACGGAAAATCAGCACTGATTTCCAATCCATAAGGCCGGGGGGATTGTTCAGATGTCATGGCGTTTCCTTTTTGGGATTAAGGGCCTGCCCATGATAACGCCGTTTGCCGCCAAAAGAACAGACAAAGTGCGCCTTGCACCTTGGCAGAAATGCGTGAGCCGGTTACACACGGCAAAATCCATGCAGGTCCACCCATGCCAAAACGCAATGATATTTCCTCAATCCTGATAATCGGGGCGGGSCCGATTGTGATCGGTCAGGCCTGTGAATTTGATTATTCCGGGGTGCAGGCGTGCAAGGCGCTGCGCGAAGAGGGTTATCGGGTTATTCTGGTCAATTCCAATCCGGCCACCATTATGACCGATCCGGATACGGCGGACGCCACCTATATTGAACCCATCACCCCGGCCATGGTGGCCAAGGTGATCGCCAAAGAACGCCCGGACGCCTTGCTGCCGACCATGGGCGGGCAAACGGCGCTAAACACCGCTTTGTCCCTCAATAAAGATGGCACGCTGGAAAAATATGGCGTGAAATTGATCGGTGCGCAGGCCGATGCGATCGACAAGGCCGAGGACCGCGAACAGTTTCGCGCCGCCATGCACACCATTGGGCTTTCCACGCCGCGCTCGCATCTGGCCCATAATATGGACGAGGCCATGGCGGGCTTTGAGGATATTGGCCTGCCGGCGATTATTCGCCCGTCCTTCACCCTTGGCGGCACGGGGGGCGGCATTGCCTATAACATTCAGGAATATCGCCAGATTGTCTCCAGCGGTATTGAGGCCTCGCCCACCAATGAGGTGCTGATCGAAGAATCGGTGCTGGGGTGGAAAGAATATGAGATGGAAGTGGTGCGCGATCATGCGGACAATTGCATCATCATCTGCTCTATCGAAAATATTGACCCAATGGGGGTGCATACCGGCGATTCCATCACTGTCGCTCCGGCGCTCACCCTGACGGACAAGGAATACCAAATCATGCGTAATGCCTCGATCGCGGTATTGCGCGAGATCGGGGTGGAAACCGGCGGCTCTAATGTGCAGTTCGCCATTAATCCGGCTGATGGCCATATGGTGGTGATCGAGATGAACCCCCGGGTGTCGCGCTCCTCGGCGCTGGCCTCCAAGGCCACGGGTTTCCCGATTGCCAGAATCGCCGCCAAGCTGGCGGTGGGCTATACGCTGGACGAGCTGGAAAACGACATCACCCGCGCCAGCCCGGCAAGCTTTGAGCCGAGCATTGACTATGTGGTTACCAAAATTCCGCGCTTTGCCTTTGAGAAATATCCAGGGGCCAAGCCCATCCTCTCTACCGCGATGAAATCTGTGGGCGAAGCCATGGCCATTGGCCGCACCTTTGCCGAAAGTCTGCAAAAGGCCTTGCGCTCGCTGGAAACGGACCTCACCGGCCTTGATGAGATCGCCATCCCCGGCATGGGCGAGGGCGATGACCGCCGGGCCTTAAGCGCCGCCCTGGCCAAGGCCACACCGGACCGCCTGCTGGTGATCGCCCAGGCCCTGCGCGAGGGTTTTACCGTAGAGGACATAAACGAGGCCTGTGCGTACGAGCCATTTTTTATCCGCGAGATTGAAAAACTGGTTAAGCAAGAAAAACGCATCCGTGCCAATGGCCTGCCTAGCACCGCTGCGGGCTGGCGGGCGCTTAAATCCCAGGGCTTTTCCGATATGCGTCTGGCGCATCTGGCGGGCGTGTCGGAATCGCATGTGCGCGCGGCAAGACGTAAGCTGGGTGTGCGCCCGGTGTATAAACGCATTGATACCTGCGCCGCCGAATTTGAAGCCATTACGCCCTATATGTATTCCACATACGAGACACCGCCGCTCTTTGGGCCGGGCGGCGCTCCGGGCGTTGCCGCTTGCGAGGCTGATCCCAGCGACCGCAAAAAAGTCATCATCCTTGGCGGCGGGCCAAACCGCATTGGGCAAGGCATCGAGTTTGATTATTGCTGTTGCCATGCGGCCTTTGCGCTGGAAGACGCCAGCATTGAATCCATTATGGTCAATTGCAATCCCGAAACGGTCTCCACCGATTATGATACTTCGGACCGGCTGTATTTTGAGCCTCTTAGCGAAGAAGACGTGCTGGAAATTTGCGCGGTCGAGCAAAGCAAGGGCAATTTGCTGGGGGTGATTGTACAGTTTGGCGGGCAGACGCCGCTAAAACTGGCCGAGGCGCTGGAACGCGATGGCATACCGATTTTGGGCACCTCGCGCGATGCCATTGATCTGGCCGAGGATCGCGAGCGCTTTAAGGCGCTCTTGGAAGACATGGGCCTGACCCAACCGCCAAATTGTATTGCCAAGACCGAGGAAGAAGCTTTGGCGGGCGCGCAAAAACTGGGGTTTCCGCTGGTGCTGCGTCCATCTTATGTGCTGGGCGGGCGGGCCATGGAGATTGTCACCGGCATGGATGGTCTGCGCCGTTATGTGCGCGAGGCGGTGCAGGTGTCGGGCAAAAGCCCGCTACTGCTGGACCGCTATGTCAATGAAGCCATTGAGGTGGATGTGGACGCCATTGGCGACGGGACCGATGTCTGGGTTGCCGGCATTATGGAGCATATCGAGGAGGCCGGCGTGCATTCGGGCGATAGCGCCTGTGCCTTGCCGCCCTATACGCTGGATGATGCCATGCTGGAGCGTCTGCGCGACCAGACCGTGCAACTGGCCAGGGCTTTGGGCGTTATCGGCCTGATGAATGTGCAATACGCCATTCAGGGCGAAGTGATCTATGTGCTGGAAGTCAACCCAAGAGCCTCGCGCACCGTGCCGTTTGTCGCCAAAGCCATTGGCGCGCCGGTGGCGGGCATTGCCGCGCGGATTATGGCTGGCGCAAAACTTATCGATTTTGATTTGCCGGATATGCCAACCACTCATGTGGCCGTCAAGGAAGCGGTGTTCCCGTTCGCCCGCTTTGCCGGGGTGGACCCGGTTTTGGGGCCGGAAATGCGCTCCACCGGCGAAGTGATGGGGCTGGATACCAGTTTTGCCCGCGCCTTTGCCAAGGCGCAATTGGGCGCTGGTGTTGATCTGCCACTCTCGGGCACCGTATTTATCTCGGTCAAAGACGCCGACAAAAAAACTATGGTGAGGCTGGCCCGTGATCTGGTGGATCAGGGCTATTGCGTTATGGCCACCGGCGGCACCGCAGAAGCCATAGCCAAGGCCGGTGTGCCTGTTCGCCGCGTTAATAAGGTCTATGAAGGTCGCCCGCACATTGTTGACGCCATGAAAAATGGTGAAGTGCAATTGGTATTTAACACCACCCAAGGCCAGCGCGCCCATATCGACAGTTATTCCATTCGCCGCACAGCGCTGGAAATGGGCATTCCCTATTTTACCACCGCCGCTGCCGCGTCGGCCACGGTGATGGCGCTCCGGGGTCTGGCCGAGCGGGAACTGGATGTACGGGCGCTTCAGGAATATTGGTGATGCCAAGAGACGTACCAACCTGAACTTTTCTTAATTTGTAATGGCGTGCCTCATCTGTCCTTCTGGGCATGCAAATACTTTGGGAGGTCTATATGAAAACCAGCAACAGGCTTTGGGCACTATGTATCGCCGCCTTTATGGGGATGGCTGTCCCGGCCAGCGCGGATGGGGATGTTTCCAAAGCCGTGGCCGCCGCCATGGCCGCCCCGGATCGCCCTGAAGAACAGGTAACGCGCGATGCGGCGCGCAATCCAGGCGCGGTGTTGACGTTCAGCACCATAAAGCCCGGCGATGTGGTGGCCGATCTGGGGGCCGGTGGTGGCTATTTAACCCGCCTTATCTCTGGCGTAGTCGGCAAGGATGGCAAAGTGATTGCGCAAAACCCACCCGAATGGATAGAAAAATTCAAAAGCATCGCCCCGGCGTTGGAAGGACTGAAAAAAGCGCGCTCTAATGTACAGACCTTGAACGCCAAATTTGATGCAATGGGCTTTGCCGAGAATTCGCTGGACGTTGTGACCATGGCGCTGATCTATCATGATGTGGCGCTGTCTACGGCGGATCGGGCGAAAATGAACCAGGAGATTTATGCGGCCTTAAAACCCGGCGGCGTGTATCTGGTCACCGATCATTATGCCAAAGAGGGCAGCAAAGACACCATGACTGATGCCTTGCACCGTATTGATGCCGATATGGTGCAGGATGAAGTGGAGGCAGCAGGCTTTGTGCTGGAGGCCCAATCTGATGCGTTGCGCCATCCCGAAGATGATCGCAACAAAATTGTATTTGACCCAAATGTGCGCGGTAAAACCGATCGGTTCGTCTATCGTTTTCGTAAAGAAAAGTAGGGTTTGTTGCGGGTTCTGATGTCAGGATCTGAGGGTGCAGGGCCCTAAATGCCCCCACACCTTGAACCTGCTCTCAACCGGGTCTATATTGCATAATTCGGTGTGGATCCGGGGCTGGCGTTTGCGGCTCCGCCCACGTGAACACTAGAGAATTCAGGTAACATGAATAAAGTCCCGATGACCGCCGAGGGTCGTGATGCCCTTGACGAAGAACTAAAATTTCTCAAAACCACGGAACGCCCGTCTATAATTGCGGCGATTGCCGAGGCACGCGCCCATGGTGATTTGAGCGAAAATGCAGAATATCATGCGGCCAAGGATCGTCAGGGTTTCGTTGAGGCCCGGGTCAAGGATATCGAGAGCAAACTTGCCCGCGCGCAAGTGATTGATATTCGCGAGCTGGGCGGCGAATCTGTCAAATTTGGTGCCACCGTCAGGGTAATCGACGAAGATACCGAAGAAGAGGCCGTCTATAAAATCGTCGGCGAAGACGAAGCCGAAGTGGCCAAGGGCAAGGTATCAGTCACCTCGCCCATTGCCCGCGCCCTGATCGGCAAGGAAAGCGGCGATGTAGYCGAGGTTATAGCCCCCGGTGGTGCGCGCTCGCTGGAAGTGCTTGCCGTTGATTGGGTGTGAGCCCCGGATCACATGGCAAGCTCGTTATCTGGACCATTGATGATGGCCGTATCGGACTAGCCAACCAGACCCGGGGACTGGCCGAAGCCATAGGCGCGCTGGTKCCGGCGAAGATTCGCCCCTTTGTGGTCAGGCGCAAGCTGTTCAATATTGGYCGGGCGGGYAMRCCAAYSCCGGAWATGRYYACCCCGTGGCCCGATATCTGTATCGGCTGTGGCCGGGCCAGCATCCCCTATGTACGCAGTATTCGCCACTGGACCGATGGCAAGGCGCTAACCGTGCAATTGCAGGATCCACGCAAAAACCCCAAACATTTTGATCTGGTGATCCCGCCGCAGCATGACGAATTGAAGGGCGATAACGTGTTTCCCATTCTGGGCTCGCCAACACGGATTACGCCCGCTTTGCTGGAACAGGCAGCCAAGGATTTTGCCGATAAAATGAAGGCCTACCCCCGGCCGCATCTGGCGGTCATGCTGGGGGGTAATTCCAAACATCACAAGTTCACACCAAAAGTCACCAAACGTCTGATCAAATCCCTGCAGGGTCTTTTGGGCAATCAGGTATCCCTGTTAATCACCACCTCACGGCGCACCCCAAAGCGGGTGATCAGGGCGYTGCGTCGCCAGTTTGCCGACAAGGACCAGGCATGGCTGTGGACCGGGGCACCCAAGGATGGCCCCAATCCGTATTTCGCCTTTTTACAGGAAGCCGATGCGGTRCTGGTCACTAATGATTCCACCAATATGCTGACCGAGGCCGCCAGTGTTGGTCGGCCGATTTTGCTTTTTAACCTTGAAGGCAAGGAAGAAAAGTTTGATCGGCTATATGATTCTCTGGCCGGCAAAGGGCTGGCGCGCCCCTTTACCGGATCACTGGCGACCTGGCCGGTGGAACCGCTGGACGAGACCAGCCGCGCCGCCAGGGAGGTGGTGCGCCGCCTTTATGTACGTTTGAAGGAAAACAACGATGTCTGAAATTGCCCATTCCCGTGTTGCCATTATCGGTTCTGGCGCGGCCGGTTATACCGCCGCCATTTATGCGGCGCGTGCCATGCTTTCCCCGATAGTATTTGCCGGCATCCAGCCGGGCGGGCAATTGACCATCACCTCAGAGGTGGAAAACTATCCGGGCTTTGCCGAACAGATTCAGGGCCCATGGCTGATGGACCAGATGCGCGATCAGGCGCTGGCCATGGGCACGCAGGTTATCGAAGACACCATCGTGAAGGCCGAACTGGGCGTGCGGCCCTTTGTGCTGCATGGCGATAGTGGCAAGGTCTATAGCGCCGATGTGGTGATCATCGCCACCGGGGCGCAGGCCATGTGGCTGGGCCTGCCATCGGAAGAAAAATTTCAGGGCTTTGGGGTATCTGCCTGTGCCACCTGTGATGGATTTTTCTATCGGGGCAAGGAAGTAGCGGTCATTGGCGGCGGCAATACGGCGGTCGAGGAAGCCTTATTCCTGACTAATTTTGCCTCAAAAGTCACGCTGGTGCATCGCAGGGACAGCCTGCGTTCTGAAAAAATCCTGCAAAACCGCCTCTTTAAAAACCCCAAGGTGGAAATCCTCTGGGATCATGTTCTTGAAGAAGTGCTGGGCGATGAAGACCCCCTTGGCGTTACTGGCATGCGGGTGAAAAACGTTAAAACCGGCGAGGAGCAAGTGCGTCAGCTGGACGGCGTCTTTGTTGCCATCGGTCACAAGCCCGAAACCTCACTTTTCGAAGGCCAGCTGGAAATGAAAAAGGGCGGCTATCTGGTCACTGCGCCGGACAGTACCGCCACTAAAATCCCGGGCATTTATGCCGCCGGTGATGTTACCGATGATAAATACCGCCAGGCCGTTACGGCGGCCGGCATGGGCTGTATGGCCGCCCTGGAGGCCGAACATTTTCTGGCCTCAAAGGATGATGGCTAAGCATAAAATCAATTATAGGTTGTGTAGATGTAGTCATTTACCGCAAAATTGACTATAAGCGTTGATCACATTCCCTGGGGAGAGGGTATGACCAATGCTTGAAGACATGCGCGCGGCCTCATGACCCTCGAAGACATTTATTTTATTGCCAGCATTTTTGCCGCATTCAGCGTCGTGGTGTCGCTCATTTTTGTCGGCCTGCAAGTGCGCCAGAGCACGGCGGCCACCAAGGCCGCGGCCGCGCAAGCAGTGCACAGCAATTTTGCTGGCTGGTATTTATCGCTTCAAAGCGATCTGGTGCTCTCTGAGATAGGCATAAAAGGAACCAATAATTATGCATCACTTACGGTAATCGAAAGGGCGCAGTTTATCTCCCTGTTCATGGCCTTCACCTCTTACATGCAAGACGCATATTACAAATGGCGTGATGAATCCTTGTCTCCAGAACTTTGGCGCGGCTGGGAATATGTTTCGATGAATTTCTTTAATTCCAATGGAGGCAGAGCGTTCTGGGATGACCGTAGCTATATGTTCGGGCAGTCGTTTCAGAGCTTTATCAATGATGATCTTTTAAAACGTGCCGTTCACCCTAACGCCAAACCGCTGGGCGCATTCAAGGTCAAGGATGCATTGGAAGAACCATCATGACCCTGGAGGAAATCTATTTTATCGGCCAGACCGTGGCGGTGGTGGCGATCCTGGCCTCGCTGGTCTTTGTTGGTCTGCAGGTGCGCCAGAGCAACCGGGCGGCCGTGCAGGCTAACCGGCTGGCGCGGGCCGATATGAGCGAAAGAACGATGCGGTTCTTTGGCGATACGATGGGCGAGTTAATGCGTCATCCAGAACTCGCGGCGGCCTTTCGAAAAGTTATGTTTGACGACACCAAACTCACCCCGGTGGAACTCACGCAGATACTCACATTCCTGAATACGACACTGAATATTCATAGAACAGCATTCCTTTCTTTTTCTGATGGCTTGATCGATGAGCGGGTGATGCAGGCTTACGAGAGCAATACGACCTGGTATCTCACCGCGCCGATTTTCGCACGCGAATGGAGGCGTATGTTAAATATGCAGATGTTCGATGATGAATTTGCCAATTACGTGAAGAACCGTTTTTCTGAGCTCTATCCGGATCACCCTCCGCCAGCCGTCTCTCGGACACCGCCCACACCAAAAGCAACGGATGGCCACCATGACGCTTGAAAGCCTATACTTTATCAGCCAGATCGTTGCTGTGATCGCAATTCTTGCCTCGCTGATTTTTGTCGGTCTGCAAGTGCAGCAAAGCAATCACGCTGCCGTGCAGGCCAACAAATTAGCCAAAGCGGACATGACACAGGCTTCCTTGACCGCAACAATTTCCATACATGGTGAAATGTTTTCGACCCCTGAGGGTGCCGACCTCATGCAGCGTGCCCTTTTTGGTGTTGCGCCACTGACAGAGGTCGAAAAACTGCGTTTTAGCATCAATATGGAAAACATACTGGGCGCTGTAGAGGGAAGTGATGTGTTGTGGCGACAGGGTTTGTTCGATGATCTGAGCCATCAGCGCAGCTTGCACACTTTGGCGATTTATTTTCAAAGCCCCCGGATGCGCAAATGGTGGTCATGGGCCCGTAAAGACCTTTTTATGCCCCCGTTCAGTGATGTCATCGACGAGATTGCCGCCCGTGCCGAGGCAAAAGCCCGTCCCCCCAAACAGGAAGAGCCACCATCATGACACTGGAAAGCATTTATTATATCGGCCAGACGGTGGCGGTGGTCATCATTATCGCGACCCTGATTGCGCTTCTCTATCAGTCGCGCCAGGCTAACCGGCTGGCCAGAGCGGATATGACACAGGCGTCCTGGGGCACTATTCTGGTAACCCAAGCACAAATGTACTCGACGCCTGAGAGTGCTGATCTGATGCAGCGTGGCCTTTATGGCGCGGCACCCCTGACCGATGCTGAGAAGCTGCGTTTTAGCATTAATATGTCAAATATGCTGAGCGCCGTAGAAAGTGGTGATCTGTTGTGGCGGCAAGGCTTGTTCGACGAGACGAGCCATCAGCGCATCTTGCGATCCATGGCGGTTTATTTCGAAAGCCCCCGGGTGCGTAAATGGTGGACGCGGGCGCGCAAGGACCGCTTTGTTCATCCTTTCAGTGAGGTCATCGACGAAATTGCCTCCCGTGCCGAGGGAAAATCACGTCCAGCCAAAGCAGGAGAGCCACCATCATGACGCTTGAAAGCATTTACTATATCGGTCAGGCCGTTGTGGTACTGGCGATCTTTTTCTCCTTTATGCAGGTGCCGGACGCGGATAAATTCTCGCCATGAGGGATCTGGTAAAGCATATCTAAAACAGAAAAATCAATGCTCCTGGCGGCATGCGGAAGCGGGTTTTACCCGGCGCCTCATTTGCATGGAAGGGTAAATTTACGCAGCAAGACTGAGCGCATGATCTGGAAATTCTCTTGCTATACTCCTACATTTCTGCAATATGAGTGAATGCTCACTCATATTATGACCAGTAAGGATAAAATCCAGCGTGCGGCGCTATCTCTGGTAGCGCACGATGGTTTTGCCGGGGCGACCACGGCGCGCATTGCCGCCGAGGCCGGGGTGGCCGAGGGATCGATATACCGGCATTTCAAAAGCAAGGATGCGCTGATGCTGGCGATTTATCGACGCATCAAGGCCGAGGTCTATATGGCGGTGATGGAGGAATATGACGAGGCGGCCCCGGCCCATGCGCGCTTCACCCATATCTGGCATCATGTTTTTGCCGCCTATCGGGCCGATCCGGATGCGTTGTTGTTTGGACAGAAATTTGCCGAAACGTCTTTGTTGGAAAAGGAGGGCGGGCAGGGCCATAAGGAAATGGCCCTGGTGCTGAGACAGCTTCGCGATGATGGGGTGGCCGCCGGTGCGTTCAAAGATATGGCCGTCGATTTGCTGATCAGCCTGTTTTACGCGCCCATTATTGCTTTGTTACGCRCGGAAAATTCTGGCCGTCATTGGGATSAGGAYGARATNATTANGCGCCTGCGAGGCRGCSTATGATTCCTGGGCACTGAACGGGCGGCGMGATGRCCAATGAAASGRYYWYRMYGTSSWYSMCMMYMAARCGKASRYGRTGAAMGYMTRTWWKGATTTCAAAAYCGATWYACAAAARAAACGAGTGAGTGCTCACTCANAATAWTKRKKCWAAYSYGAKWWTKKSTYNGCAAARATRCAAWSMARCCGYGKTTKMKSMSSMMCCMWWNAATGGAGAWAAAAANTGCAAAAACGMYCMTTTGGAAAAAGYSCCCTGAAAGCYNGCCCCNATCGGGYTGGGGTGTATGGGYTTTTCAGAATTTTAYGGCAAACCAACCGACGAAGCCGAAGCCATAACCATGTTAAACGCGGCGCTGGATCTGGGCGTAGATCATTTTGACACCGCCGAAATGTATGGCATGGGGGCCAATGAAAAACTGCTAGGCAAGGCGTTAAAAGGCAAAATGGATGGCATCGTCATTGCCACTAAGTTTGGCATTGGCCGGGATCGACAAAGCGGCGCGGTGACCGGGCTGGATGGCTCAAAGGCTAGCCTGCGCGCCTCGTGCGAAGGTTCGTTACGGGCCCTTGGGATAGGAACAATTGATTTATATTACCAGCACCGCATGGACCCGAATACACCCATAGAGGAAACTATGCAGGCATTGGCCGAATTGGTGAATGAGGGAAAAATCAGGGCCATAGGCCTGTCCGAATGTTCCGCGCAAACTCTGCGCCGCGCCTGCACCGTGCATCCGGTGGCCGCTGTGCAATCGGAATACTCGCTTTTTAGTCGTGATATTGAGGACGATGTGATCCCGGCCTGTAATGAGCTGGGGGTATCTCTGGTGGCTTATTCGCCTTTGGGCCGGGGTCTTCTGACTGGCAGCTATGAGGCGAAGGATAAAGGGCTGAGCGCGTCGGATTATCGTAATATACAGCCTCGGTTTGCCGGTGATAATTACGCTGACAATCTGGCGCTGGTTGATGTGGTCAAATCCATAGCCGCGCGTCATGAGGCGCATCCGGCACAGATCGCTCTGGCCTGGGTGTTGGCGCAAGGGGATCATGTAATGACTATCCCCGGGACCACCAGGCTTTCAAATTTGCGCAGCAATATGCAGGCGGCCAATATCACGCTGAGCGACGAAGATATGGCGCAATTGTCGTCCTTGTCGGCGCAAGTTAAGGGTGATCGTTATGGCGATATGAGTTCGGTGAACCGGTAAAATATATGGGCTGTCATCAAATCATTATAATGAGGAAATAGTCGTATCGTATGGGTAAAATGAGAAACAAAGCCGGGTACAAAATATTAAAGCTATGCATGTTTCTGGTGCTACCGGTTTTGCTGTCGGCTTGTCTCTATCTGGATATAGGCACGGTTTTATCGCTGAAAAAACTTGATCCTTATAGTGTTGATCTGCTGAACAGCCGCGCGGCGGTGCTGATCCCCGACGATATCGACTATGCCCAAAATATTGAAGTTACCGTGCGCGTGACCCGTTCGGGGAAGGTTTTGCGCGAAGAGGTTTTTGCCCTCGAAGTGGTGGGTAATGGCGAGGATTTGCCGGGAGTAAACCTGCGAAAACTACCCGGAAGACCGCTGGTCGTCCGTTTGGCAGAGGCTGACTATGAGCGGGCCATTACCTTGCAAAAGCGCTTGGGCGCTATGGATAAAAACCATCAATGGGTCGAGCCTGACAGCGACACGATGACGGGCGATAAAAAGGGTGAGCGCGCTATTGCCGCCGATGAAAAAGCCAGCGGCGATCTGACCATTGGCTGGCAATTCACCATCCCGTCCACAAGCCGGGATAAATACTGTCGTCGCCATAAAAAGATTGGCCTGACCGCCTGGGTAAAAATCAATGATGATCCGGGGTATCGCCGGGTGGTGCACGGCCTGCCGCTGAAACGAATCTATGGCCGCAAGGGCAAAAAGGCGCTGTGCCTTGCCCCTGACCCTAAACCACCAAAGAGCGCCAGTCGTTAAGGGGTTTTGCCGGTAATGCTGATCGCCCCGGTTTCGGTCAGTACCCAATCGAGGCTCTGATCGCCACCATCGGTGGGCACTTTGGCAATCTGCTGGGCCGCATAACCAATGCCCACGGCACACACATCCTGATCGGCAGCACGCAACGCCTTTAATGTGCGGTCATAAAATCCGCCGCCATAGCCAAGCCGTCGGCCTTTTTTGTCAAAGGCCAACAGGGGCACCAGCACAATATCCGGGGTCATGGGTTTGGCGGTTGGCAGGGGCTCTTCCACATCAAACTTGCTGATGTTCAGCTCATCGCCCGGACTCCAGGCGCGAAAGATCAAGGCCTCTTTTTCACCATTGACCACCGGCAGGCAGAGTTGCGCGCCCCGGGATTTCAGCTTTTCCATTAGCGCGGTAGGATCAATCTCGCTCTGGATTGGCACATAACCCGAAATGGCCAGGCCAGGCCGGGTCAGCAATTCGGCGGGAAAGCGCGCCGATAGCTGTGTGCCAGAGCGCGGATACAAGGATTGCAACGTCACGCGCTTGCGCTTCATGCGGGCGCGCAGATCAGACTTTTCGTTGCTGGAATTAAAAAATGACATAGTTGGCGGCTCCACAAACACCGTTGGGGCGATAATGCCCTGATGACCCAAAAGTTCAGGTGGGTGCAACGTAAAAGAGACCACGATCTCAATTAGAGGTCGCTCCCTCAGGAGACGATACGGTCGCCGGGTATTGAGCCCCTGACGCGCGCCGCAGACACCGCCTCATATGAACTTAGGCTGGATAGAGAAGAATTTGGAGGGGGGGAGGCAAAAGAATCACAGTTAAAATGCAATTCTTTACTCAGATTTCACTCTGATTCAGCTGTTCAGCGAGCTTTTCAACCCTCATGGCTGCTTTATTCAGTGCCTTGGCCGCGCCTTTCGTGGCATCGACACCCTGGCGCGCCCCTTCGGTGCCGCTGGATTCAAATTCGTCAATGCGTGTTTCCAGTGCGGCGCTGGTCCGTTTTGATTCGCGCAATTCGTCGGCCAGTACCAGTGCAGCCATCAAAAACAGGCGCAGATCGCCGATTTGACCGACCTGATCGGCCAGCATGCTCACATGCTGATCAAACTGGCGGCCAAGTTCGGCGACCGCCTCTTCTTCGCCGTCTTCACAACCCACCGCAAAGGCGCGGCCGTTCACATTGATGGAAACCTTGCCCATGGACTTTAAACCTCCCCAAGGGCGGTACGCACTTCGGTAATAGCAAGATCCAGCGCGGAGCCGGCCTCGCGCGCCGCAATTTCCAGCGCATYGGCGCGTGCCTGAGTGGCGTCCAGTTCGGCGGCCAGCCGGGCACGATCCTCGTCTACTTCACCGGCTTCGCGGGCGCTCTTCATGCGCTGCAATACTGCGCTGGTCCGGGTGTCCAAAAGGTCCAGAGCCGCGCTTAACCGGGCGCTAGCCTCCTCCAGATCGCCTGTACCTGTCCTGTCTTGCGAATCGTCCGTTTTTCTGGCCATCATATTGGCATTGTGAACCCAATGCGTCCGG
>NVVU01000062.1 GCA_002733485.1 Robiginitomaculum sp. | reverse complement strand
CGCAAAGCCGTCGCTTAATATCAACACACACGATGAGCAAAACCCTCGCAAACCTCAAAGGGAAATCTGTCCGTATTCATATGAAGACGGACACTCCGTGAGATCAAGATGAACAAAAACCTTCCCTTAGCACAGGCCTAAATCAGACCCATACGAGCTGAAGGGGGACACTCTAAAACTTGATGCCGAATTTGCCACCCAGATAGTGGCTTTGCGTGCTTTTTCCGGCTTCATACTGATAGCCCAGTGAAATACGAGAGCGTCGTTCGCCAGGGTTGTTGCCATAGGCCCAGCCCATTTCCAGTGCGGGCATAATGCTGGCCAGATTTTGTGTATTGCCTGGCGAAGCCACGCCCAGCCCGGCAATCCCCGGTTTGAAAATATTTACACGGCGAGTAGTCGTATAGCTGGTCCTTCCCCCGGAAATAGAGGCCGCCACCAGGCCGGCATCGGCCACTTTACGCTTAAGGGACAGGCCAACCATGACCCCATCGCCCGAAGATTGGGCCCGCAGCGTATCATTTTCGGAAAAACTATTGCTCTGCACACCCAAGGCCACGCCAGCTTGCCAGTCATTGTTAAAGGTACGCTCAACCCCTGCCTGAATGCCGGACACTGAAGACGAATAACCAAAGCGTTCAAACGAAGCATCACGATTGACTTTGTTGGAAGTCACAGAAGACCAGTTGCAGTCTTCWAGTWGTATCGAGAAAACAGCTTTGCCACAGGTGAGCATGTCCTGACCGAACCGCATACTGCTGTTGGCCAACATTTCCATCGGCACAATATGCATTTCCGGGTTCAGCTCGGTCATCAGCCCTTTATAGGTCTGGCGGTTTTGTAAATTGCCAAGTAAGGCCAGCAAGCGCCCGGTGCCTTCGGCACCGCCAATCGTCAAGGAAGAATCCATATGGCCGCCAAGTGCGGATTCGTTGCGGTTCAGGCCACCAACGCCGCCAAAGTTTGTATTAATGGTCAACAAGGCCTCGCCCGCCGCCGCCCGTATGCCATAATCAATGGCCAGCGTATCGGTGATATTGAGTCCGTTATCCATCACGGTGCCCGTTGTTGAAAATAGAGATACAGGCACGGCATCGGATAACCACATCAAGGTCACATCCCCGGTGCCATCCAGGGTAACATCCCCGGTTGCGGTGACGTGATCTGAGGCATAGGGGCCAAAGGCCACATCGTATTGTAAATGCCCGTTTGCGGTCTGCAGATATGATCCAGTCAGAGCGACTTCATTTACAACGCGGGCACCCAGAAACAGATTAAACAGGGGGTCGCCATCATTGTCCAAATTATAAAACCGGGCATTGGGATCGGCCAGGTCAATAGGCACCAGCGTCGCGCTTAGCCCCATACGAAAATCACCATCATTGGTGAAAAGCCCGGGAGAAGCGTTCAACGCTAAGGTACGCGGATAAACTTCATGTTCCACATTACCGGTTAAAGTGCCATCGGAAATGCCAATGGGGGCACCTTCGTGAGAGATGCTGGTCAGGCCATCTAATGAAATTTCAATCGTAGCGACATTATCAGGTTGGGCACTCTTTGCGGTGGCTTCGCCTTGGTAATCAACGGTGTGTCCGTCATCATCCGAAGATTGGGGCGATTCATTGACACTGCCCGAACCCAAATTGATGGTGTCAAAGGCGATAAATTGTGAACTGGCTAGATTGTTAAAGGCATTTTGGCCACCGCCAAGATTGATATTGCCGATCACCATGCCGCTATTGTTGATGGTATCATTGCCGCTGGTTCCCTGAATGGCCAAGGCCGATACGGCAGAAACTGTACCAGATGTATTCAATACATTATTGCGCCCGCCTTCAAACAAGACGCCAACCCCAAAACCCGAGCCACCACGAATATGACTGTCGAGCGTCAGGCTCATATCGTCATTGCCATCAGCAGAGTTGCTTTGCGAAAATACGGCTATACCGTTTAGGTCCGGCGCAATTACATTGCCTGAATGCACCACTCTGACCGTCCCCGCCGTGCCCGTGCCCAATAAACTGCCTACACCGCCCAGACCAAGAATATTCAAGCCCATAAGACCGCCACCGCCGCCAATGGACTGGGCAAATATGCCCATACCGCCGGTGCCGCGGATCATGATATTGCCGTGGCTGATTACGGTGACATCACCACCATTGCCACTGCCACCACGTATAAGGTTCAGGGGCACGTCAATGTTAAAATTATCAAACCCAAATGAATAATCCCCGGCGGTCCCGCCGCCGCCGCCAATGGACTGGGCAAATATGCCATAGGCTCCAAAGCCATTGGTCGTGATATCGCCGGTATGCTCAATAAATATATCGCCGCCATTTCCGGCTGAGCCGCCAGCACCAGAAAGGCTTAGTTGGTTAATCTGGCCTACATTACCTGCGCCGCCTATGCCGCCGCCGCCGCCAATGGATTGTGCCATTATGCCATGGGCACCATCACCCATGGTGGTGATCGAGCCGGAATTTAATATGAAAATATTACCGCCATTGCCCGATGCCCCGCCACCACCACCAACGCTGACCCCAAAGGAAGAATTGCTGGCATCGCGTACGGAATTGACAAACTCCAGTGAGGTTGACGCCGTTTGCAAACTCACCGCAAGGGCATCACGCGTATCAACCGTGTCTGAATAATCCGTGGCCCCGCCAACGCCGCCGCCGCCGCCAATGGACTGGGCAAATATGCCATAGGCCAAGGATCCGCCGGTAAAGATGGAACCGGAATTATCAATATTGATATTGCCGCCATTGCCGCCCGCCCCACCGGCCCCACCAACATTGATGGACCCGGAAAGACCAGAGCCACCAACGCCGCCGCCACCGCCAATGGATTGAGCAAAAATGCCATACCCACCGCGTTGATCAAAAGCTGCAATAGAGCCTGTATTGGTAATTGTTATGGTGCCGCCATTGCCGGCCGCCCCGCCCAAACCGCCTACATTAATGCTGGCCGCGCGGGCGTCGCCGCGACTGATCAGATCATTGATCTGGCCAATCAGCTCACCGTTTTGCGTCACGATGCCGCCAACGCCGCCGCCGCCGCCTATGGATTGGGCAAAAATACCATGGGCCTGCTGGCCGCTGGTCTGGATCAGGCCGTCATTGACCACGCTGACCGCCGCCCCATCGCCTGCCGCCCCGCCAAGACCTCCAATGGAAACGCTGAGCTGTGTATCCCGGCGGTTCGATGCAGACGTGTTGGAAAACGAGGTTACAAAACCGCCCGCATCACCGCCGCGACCACCGCCGCCGCCAATGGATTGGGCAAACACACCATGAGAAGCCCCGCCCATCGTGATGATCTGGCTGGTGTTTAGCACATCGACAATGCCGCCATCGCCGCCCGCCCCGCCAAAGCCGCCAATGGCGATGGCATAGGTACCATTGCGCCCGGCACCAACAGCACCCGACGTGGCCAGCCCCACCCCGCCATCACCGCCCCCGCCGCCAATGGATTGGGCGTAAATGCCTATGGACTGGGATTCCCGCGTGCTTAAGGCTGCATGATTGACCACGCTTACCGCCCCGCCATCGCCGCCGGTGCCGCCAAAGCCGCCAAGAGCGACCGTCAGGTTATTGGTATTACTGCCAAAGCCAGTGGACGTTGATCCCGTCAGAAAAGCGCCAAATATATCCTCGTCAATGCCAACCAGTCCGCCTTGGCCACCACCACCGCCCACCGATTGCGCAAAGATAGCATGGGAGCCTTCAGCACGGGTCTGGATAATACCCGTGGCATTAACGGCCACATTGCCACCACGACTGCCATCAGCGGCAAACCCGCCAATGGAAAGGTCCAGTGCATTGGAATTTGATCCTGTAATCGACATGGCACCGGTGGAGCCGCCCTGGCCGCCACCGCCGCCCACCGATTGGGCAAATATACCATAGGCGGCGCGCCCTTGGGTGAGGATGGTGGCATCCGTCGTCACGCTTACAGTACCACCAGTGCCGCTGGTGCCGCCTCGGCCCCCAACCGCGACATTAATGGCGTTGGACGAGGAACCGGCCAGAGAACCGGAATAGGAGGAGCCACCAGTGCCACCACCACCGCCAATGGATTGGGCAAATACACCATGGGCGCTACTGCCCATCGTGCCGATATCACTCCGAATATCGACGGAAACCTCACCACCATTGCCACCACCGGATCCGGCACCGCCTACGGCAATGCCCACACTGAAGGACTGATCCGCACCAAATGCACTGTTCAGTGATCCTGAGAAGCCGCCATTGCCGCCACCGCCGCCAATGGACTGCGCCAATATGCCATGAGATTCGGCACCCATGGTTGTGATCGTATCAGCTGCAAAGACTAAAACATTGCCGCCATTGCCAGCGGCACCACCCGATCCACCTACCGCCGCGTTCAGCGCCACGCCTGTGTTGCCCCCCAGATTCATAGCGCCGTTCAGCGAAAACCCACCCTGGCCACCGCCGCCGCCAATGGACTGGGCAATAATAGCGCTGGAGCGATTACCTTCGGTCGCGATCTGATTAAATGTATTAACGCTTACAGTGGAGGCATCATTGCCTGCGCCGCCACTGCCTCCCAGCGAAACGCCAAAAGCCGCCGTGGAGCCGGTGTTTACAGATACCGACCCGACACTAGAAAAACCACCAAGGCCGCCGCCGCCGCCAATGGATTGGGCCACAACAGCACCCGCATAATCACTGGCCGTAAAAACAGTATCGTTGGTGGTAATATTGACCAGACCGCCGGTGCCGCCATCGCCGCCGGTGCCACCAAGGCTGACATTTACTGCCGCCGCATTGTTACCCAAAATCAAACTACCCGAAGAGGAAAAACCACCATTACCGCCGCCGCCGCCCACGGATTGAGCTAGAATGCCCTGGCTGCCAAAGCCGTTGGCGGCTACAGCACCCGAAGTGTTTACCGTAACGCTGCCACCGGTGGCACCAGCACCGCCGCTGCCGCCCAGGGAAACCCCTACCCCGACACCGACGCCACCACCCACATTTATGCTTCCTGTGGCAGACCAGCCTCCATTGCCGCCGCCGCCGCCAATGGACTGGGCCAGAATTCCGTGGGCCTGGTTGCCATCAGTAGCAACAATACCCGAACTGGTTATTACCACATTGCCCGCCTGCGAGCCGGCGCCGCCAGAACCACCAAGGGAAACATTGGCATTAACCGAAGAGCCACCGGATGCACTGACGCTGCCAGCAAAGGAAAAGCCGCCATTGCCGCCGCCGCCGCCAATGGATTGCGCCACCAGGCCATGTGAGCCTGTACCCAAAGTCATTACATCGCCACTAGCGTTCAGGCTTACCAGGCCCCCGGCACCCCCGGCGCCACCAGAGCCCCCCAGCGAGACCGCGCCGCCGACGGCAATACCGCCAGAACCAATTGCCGTGGCGCTGCCGGACCAGCCGCCATTGCCACCACCGCCGCCGATGGACTGGGCCAATACACCGAGCGCATTATTGCCTTCGGTGAATAACACATCTCCCGTAGAAACCGTTACCGTTCCCCCGTCACCGGCGGCACCACCGCTGCCACCGACCGAGACGGCCACGGAGGATGAAAACCCGGTTCCCCCGCTCAAGGCCGCGGCAAAACTCTGGCCGCCGGTACCACCACCGCCGCCCACCGATTGTGCCAACAGGCCGTGGGCATCATTGCCCAAGGTGTGAATCTGTCCTCCAATATTGGCCGTTACCGCGCCGCCACTACCGCCATTGCCGCCATTGCCGCCAATGCTGACACTGGCCGAGCCAAAAGCCCCGACAGCACCGCTGATGGCATAACCACCGCTGCCGCCACCGCCGCCGACCGATTGGGCGATAATGGCCGTAGAGCCAATACCGGTGGTTTCAATATTACCGGTTGTATTGATACTCACCAGAGAACTGGATCCACCGGCGGCCCCTGATCCACCCACCGCGACGCTGAGAAACAGACCCCCTGAGGCAGCACTGCCACCATTGCCGCCGCCGCCGCCAATGGACTGTGCCACAATGGCGCTGGAGAAATTGCCCGTGGTGGTCATGTCCCCATCGGTGTTCACGATAACCAGACCGGCATCGCCGCCATTGGAACCGGAACCCCCAATGGACACCAAGCCGCCGGATCCGCCGCCATTACCGCCGCCACCACCAATGGATTGCGCCAAAACCCCATGGGCATTGGTACCCAAAGTCATCACCAGACCTGACGTTGTCACAGTCACGTTCTGGCCATTACCTCCGCCTCCATTGGCCGTGCCACCAACGGCCACAAAGCCAGCTGAACCAGCCCCATTACCGCCTCCACCGCCAACTGATTGGGCCAGAATGCCAAACGCATTATTCCCTATAGTGGAAACACCACCGGTTGCGACCGTAACCACACCGCCATTGCCACCGCCTTCACCAGAACCACCTATGGAGACAAAGCCGCCGCTATTGCCGCCATTGCCGCCGCCGCCACCAATGGCCTGGGCCAATACGCCGTGGGCATTATTGCCTTCGGTGTTGACTTGTCCGTTGCCCAAAACGGTAACAGTGCCTGCATCACCGCCATTGGTGCCCGAACCGCCAATGGCCACCAGGCCGCTGGAAGAAGCTCCATTGCCGCCGCCACCGCCAATGGACTGAATTAATAAGCCGGTGGCACTATCACCACTGGTCGAGATGGTGCCTTCATTGGTTACAGTTACCGCAGCTCCGCTGCCACCATTACCGCCGGAGCCGCCAATGGCCACCAGGCCGCCGGACGAGCCCGCCGACCCACCACCGCCACCAATGGATTGCACCAAAACGCCAAAGCCGCGCGTGCCGCCTGTACTGATAATCCCTAGATTATTAACGGTTACAGCGCTGGCATTGCCGCCGCCGCCGGAGCCGCCGCCAATCGCCACCAGACCACTGGACCTCGATGAAGCCCCGCCGCCGCCGCCAATGGATTGCGCCAGAATGCCGATGGAATCCACGCCGTTTACGCTGATAATCCCGGGGAGTGCGTTGGTGACGTTCACCGTGCCGCCATTGCCGCCACCACCCCCAGTGCTGCCCAGCGAAACTATACCGCCGCCACCACCTGCATTGCCACCAGTCCCCCCGATGGATTGTGCAAAAATACCGTGAGACGCCGTGCCATTGGTTGTGACCGATCCGGTATTTCTGACCGTGACGGTGGCCCCGCCACCACCGGCGCTGGCCGAACCTGGATCTCCAACGATACCAAAACTATTGCCACCGCCCCCGGCAGCGCCGCCCAGGCTTTGCGCCAAAATGCCCATAGACCCTGCGCCATTGGTCACAATGGCGCCATTATTGGTCAGATCGACCGTTCCGGCCTGCGCCGCCGAACCACCGGAACCTCCACCGACACCAATGCCAAAACCGCCGCCGCCTGAACCGCCACCACCGGCGCGACTTTGCACAAATATGCCATGAGCGCTGTTGCCCGATGTGGTTACATTGGTGTCCACGGTAAGGGTGACATTGCCGCCCGTACCTGCGACCCCTCCACGGGCGCCACCAGACCCGATCCCGGAAAAACTGCCTCCGTTGCCGCCATCGCCGCCAATGCTGACCACGGTAATACCGGAAAGGTTATCCGTGGTGCTTTCAATATTACCATTACCGGCTGTGATTTGCAGATTTATGTCCGGGCCATTCTGTCCGGGCTTCCCTGGCTTGGGGCTTTTTTTTAACGGGCCAACACCACCACCATTAGACCCCTTGGCACCATTTGCCCCCCGGCGGACATCACTAACTATATTTATGTCACCAGCCGCTAACGGCTCACTATTTATGGAACCGACAACATCTTTGCCTGAGATGGGAGATAGGGGCGCTTGGTGTACTGCTGGGCTAGTGCTGTTTGAATTCTGCGTAGCCGAATCTACTTCCGAAATTGCCGGCCCTGCAATAAGAAGAGCTGAAGTAGCAACCATACCTAGTAAAGCTTTTTTATATGAATTTTCTCGAAAATAATTTGGGAGTATTATTTTTATTTTTGTACTTTTACCAATATGCAAAACCGCCCCCTAAAAACATTAATAAATAACCATAATTTACTGTAAGCTCATTATTTCAAATGAAAAGGGCCCTTATGATAAATATAAGAAACGATTATGTGACGTCTGAAGGGCCTGCCCTCTATGAGGAACCCCGAAATGCGACCGCATTTACCGACCCATGTATTTGCGATAAAATATCAATACTAAAAACAGGGTATGTGTTATGAAATGAATTGTTGGCGTGGCACTGACATTATTTATTTTGGCCGCGGGTATTGTGTTGGCGCTTTATATCATTATCCCTGCGGAAAAAGGGATAGATCCATCCAGGATACCGGCCATTCTGTTCGGTAAGAACACCCTGTCCGGACAACAGGTTAAAGATACCAAAACAGAACAAAAAGAGCATCATGAACCAGTACAGAGCAATGCCGCGGAACAATATGATTTGGCTATCCGGTACACCAACGGGCAAGGCATGCCACAGGATTATGGGCAAGCCTTAAAGATGGTACAAAAAAGCCGCCGAACAGGGATTTATGGATGCCCAAAACAATCTGGGGGCACTGTACAGTTTTGGCCAGGGAGTGCCACAGGATTACATTGAGGCTCATTTCCACTTCAACCTAGCCGCCTCTTCAGGCAATCAAACCGCCATCAGCAATCGCAATAATACCGCTGAAAAAATGACGCCTGCGGATACATCAATCGCCCAAAAACGCTCGAGAAAATGGTTAAAAAAGTATCGCAAGAAATAAGTTGTCAGTCGTGCAGGGCCATAAGATGCGATATGTCCCCCGTCAGCGCTTATAGGCCTGATTTAGATTTGCGCTAAGAGAGAGCTTGCTCACCGTGCTTGTTGATACTAGGCTCAGGACCTATTAAATTCAGGGATTCCCATTTGATATAGTTTGTGATTCACCTGTGACAAAGGAGATTTGTCATGAGTGATTTGTTTTGGCTTTCAGAAGAGCAATTGGCCATTATCAAGCCTTGTTTTCCTCTGGCCCATGGCGTGCCACGTGTTGATGATCGGCGGGTGGTTTCTGGGATTATCTTTGTCATCCGAAACGGACTTCGCTGGCGTGATGCACCCAGAGAATACGGCCCTCATAAAACCCTGTACAACCGGTTCATTCGATGGAGCCGATTGGGGGTTTTTGACAAGATATTCAGTCGATTAACCGCAGAAGCAGGGGCGCCAGAGTTGTTGATGATTGATGCCACTCACCTCAAAGCCCACCGGACCGCAGCCAGCCTGCTTAAAAAGGGGATGTTCCAAGACGTATTGGCCGCACCAAGGGCGGATTAAACTCCAAGCTGCACGCGGTAGTGGATGAGTTGGGAAGGCCAGTCATCCTGTGCCTTACCGAAGGCCAGATGAGTGACCATATTGGAGCCAAGCTGATCTATCCGGCATTGCCGCAAGGGCCGGCTCACCTGCTTGGTGACAAGGGCTATGACAGCGATGAATTCAGACAGGCTTTGCTCGCCAAGGGGATCACGCCGTGCATCCCGCCACGAAAGGGGCGTAACTTCCCGGCCAGCTTCAACAAAACCCTCTACAAACAACGTCATAAGGTCGAAAATATGTTCGGGCGCCTCAAAGATTGGCGGCGTGTAGCCACCCGATATGACCGCTGCGCCCACACCTTCTTCTCAGCCATTTGCCTTGCCGCGATCGTCATATGGTGGATTTAATGAGTCCTGAGCCTAGCAACCACTTTGCACCAATTTTGGAGTAACCGTGGTACAAAAAGACACAAAATTATACAATATGCCCCAACAATGAAATCTCGTATTATGTATACTTTACGATATGATACAAGTGTTTGCAAAGCGGTGGCGAGACTTCCCAAGCTGAATACGAGGGTTCGATTCCCTTCACCCGCTCCAGCTTAATTCTGCTTTTGACTGCTAGGATCGTTATTGCCTGTTCATCCTGTTTGCAATCAGGTCATCAACCACGGCTGGTTCGGCCAGCGTTGAGGTGTCGCCCAGATTGCCGTAGTCGTTTTCTGCGATTTTGCGCAAAATGCGCCGCATGATTTTGCCGGAACGGGTTTTGGGAAGGCCCGGCGCAAACTGGATCAGATCCGGCGTCGCGATGGGGCCAATTTCAGTACGTACATGTTTTCGCAGCCCTGCGCGCAACTCGTCCGATGGTTCATGGCCGCTCATAAGTGAGACATAAACATAAATGCCCTGGCCCTTTATGTTGTGGGGGTAGCCAACCACGGCGGCCTCTGAAACGGCGGGGTGAGAGACCAGTGCACTTTCCACTTCGGCGGTACCCATGCGATGACCGGAGACATTCAGCACATCATCCACTCGCCCGGTGATCCAGTAATAGCCATCTTCATCACGGCGACAACCATCGCCGGTAAAGTACAGCCCCGGATAAGTGATAAAATAGGTTTCTACAAAGCGTTGATGATCGCCATAAACCGTGCGCATTTGGCCGGGCCATGACCCGGCAATGCACAAATTGCCCGATGCCGCGCCAGTGAGTTCCTGCCCCTCTGCATCAACCAGTAAGGGTTTGACGCCAAAGAAGGGCCGGGTGGCCGAGCCGGGCTTTAGTGCCGTAGCTCCGGGCAGCGGCGTAATCATAATGCCACCGGTTTCGGTCTGCCACCAGGTATCAACAATGGGGCAGCGTTTTTCGCCCACCACTTCATAATACCAGTCCCAAGCCTCAGGGTTGATCGGCTCGCCCACTGTGCCAAGCAAGCGCAAGGATGAACGATCAGTCTTTTTAACAAATTCATCACCCGCGCCCATCAGCGCGCGAATGGCGGTGGGCGCGGTATAGATAATATTGACCTGGTGCTTGTCACAGACCTGCCAGAAGCGTGAGGCATCGGGGTAATTGGGCACGCCCTCGAACATCAAGGTGGTGGCCCCATTGGCCAGCGGCCCATAAACGATATAGCTGTGCCCGGTGACCCAGCCGACATCGGCAGTGCACCAGTAAATATCGCCATCATGGTAATCAAACACGTATTGATGGGTCATGGCGGCATAGACGAGATAGCCGCCGCAGGTGTGCAATACGCCTTTGGGCGTGCCGGTGGAGCCGGAGGTGTAGAGAATAAAAAGCGGGTCTTCGGCGTCCATCGGCTCGGCCGGGCAATCGGCAGGAACCGCGCGGGCGGCCTCTTCATAGACCACGTCGCGGCCTGGCTTCATGGCAACCCCGGCCCCGGTACGGGTAATGGTGATCACCGTGGAAACATCCGGGCATTGTTCCAGCGCCTTGTCCACATTGGCCTTTAGCGGGATGGCCTTGCCACCGCGCACGCCTTCGTCGGCGGTGATGATACAGGTTGAGGTGCAATCAAGAATACGCCCGGCCAGGGCTTCTGGCGAAAAGCCGCCAAACACCACCGAATGCACCGCACCAATGCGGGCACAAGCCAGCATGGCGTAGGCGGCCTCGACCACCATGGGCATGTAAAGCGTGACCCTGTCGCCCTTTTTCACGCCTCGTGATTTTAGCACATTGGCAAAACGGCAAACCTCGTCGTGCAGCTCGCGATAGGTGATGCGCTTAGATACATCAGGGTCGTCACCTTCCCAGATGATGGCGGTTTGGTCGCCGCGTGTTTCCAGATGCCGGTCGATACAATTATGGGCTACATTTAACGTGCCATCGGCATACCAGCGTACGTGCAGATTATCGGTATCGAAATTACAATCAGACACCTGAGTGTAGGGCGTGAACCAGTCAAGGCGTTTCCCTTGCTCTCCCCAAAAGGCATCCGGGTCCTGGATCGAGGCGGCATACATGCGTTCATATTCGGCGTTGTCGGCAAAGGCCCGCTTTGCCCATGCGGTCGGTACGGGATAGGTTTTGGTGTCCATGATCGCCCTCGTTTATTTTGCTTTGCCTGACGGTCCGTCCCGTGTGAAACTATGACACGAAAAGAAAACAGTGAGACTTTTATGCGTTTTTCTATCAGCCTTATGGCCGCTTTGACCAGCCTTCTTCTCGGGTGCGCTGCGCCAGCACAAATGCAGGCCCCCGCAGGGGTGATTGCACATTTACCGAAAGCGCTAAGCAATACGGCGGTGGCGCGTATTGACGATATACTCTATGCCTTTAGCGGCCTGCACAAGGACAAAACCTGGCGCGATGTAACCGCCGACGCTTATGCCTGTAACCTTGCCGGTGGTGTGTGCCGCACCATTGCCCCCTTGCCAGACGGGGTCGGTCGATTGGCGGCAAATGCCGTCGCCCATGGGGGAAAAATATATATTTTTGGCGGCTATAGCGTGGCCAAGGACGGGACAGAAAAATCCATGCCCGAGGTCTGGGTGTTTGACCCCAGAGATGAGACCTATGCCCGCGCTGCCGATATGCCGGTGCCCGTGGATGATGCGGTGGTGCTTGGGTTTGCAGACCGCTACTTGGTTCTCATTTCAGGCTGGCATGACCATGATAATGTCGCGGATGTGCAGGTGCTGGACACCGAGGAAAACCGCTGGTTTGCTATTAATGCCTATCCCGGCGCGCCGGTTTTTGGCCATGCGGGCGCGATCAGCGGAAATCGCCTGCTGATCTGTGGCGGGGTCAAAGTGGTGCCACCAACACCCCCGGCTACAAGGCGCAGTTTTGTGCTCTCCAAAAGCTGCTGGACAGGTATAATTAGTGAAGATGCACAAAGCATTGACTGGAAAAAGACCGGTGATACCGCCCCCGGTGCGGCTTATCGACGTGCCGCCATTGCTCTGTCAGACCGGGACTTCCTCTTTTATGGCGGGGCGCTAAACCCCTATAATTATGATGGTATCGGCTATGACGGCGTGCCTAGTGTGCCGCTAGGGCGCATGGATATTGCCAGCTTTGGGGAAGATGGCGAAGTGCAATGGCGACAGGTAGAGGCCCCGGCGGGCATGGATTATCGCGGCGGTGTTTTGTGGCGCGGCGCGCTGGTCACCCTTGGGGGCATGGATGAAACCCAGACCGTGGTGGATGCGATGCGGGCTATGCCGTTGCCGCCTCGTCAATGATCGCTTTGCCGGCGCCCAGAACGTGCTGGAAAAATTCGTCAATATCGGCATTTTCTACCGCATCATTGGCGATTAGCAGGCGGATGGACACCCGGTCATTAATGGTGCCAAGCCCCACCATGGCGGTACCGTTCTCATAGAGCCGCTGTCGGATGGCGCGGTTCAGCGCATCTTGGTTCATACCGTCCGGAGCCCGGTGATAAAAATTGATATTAAAGCTTTCACGCGGCACCAGCATGGCGAGGTCAGGGGTCTGGCATACCATTTCTTCCGCATAGGCGGCCTTTTCAAGAAAACGTTTGATGCGGACCACAAAGCCATCACGGCCATAAAACTTCCAMGATAAAAATAGTTTAAGAATATCCACATGCCGCCCGCATTGCAGCGATAGCACTCCCAGATCTGCCGGGCGTTCCTGATCCTGCCCCCGGAAAATATAATCATCATTGCCGCTATTGACCGTGGCCTGYAAAATCCCCGCACGGTTATTGATCAGCAGAAAATTGCACACCATGGGAATGCCGTGCATTTTGTGAAAATCAAAAGTGAAGCTGTCGGTCTGATCAAGGCCTGGCAGATAGTGGTCGGTCAGGTCCGTTGATAGAAAAACCGTGCCACCCCAGGCTCCGTCAACATGCACCCATAGGTCCAGACCCAGACGATCACGAAGGTCGCAGATTTCACTCAACGGGTCATAGGCCCCGCGCACGGTGGTCGCCGCCGTTGTGCCGATAAAGAACGGAATTTTTCCCGCTGTTTTGGCCTTATTGATAGCTTCTTCCAGTGCATCCAGACGCATCTGCCCGTGGTTATCCACAGGAATTTTGACCAGATTGTCCGTGCCAATACCCAGAAGGTTAGCAGCCTTGTCCATAGAGTAATGCGCCTCGGCATTAACAAAGGCCACCAGCGGCGATGTGCCTGAAAGCCCGGCCTGCTTGGCGCTTTGCGCCGCCAGATTGCGCGCCGCCATCATGGCAATCAGATTGCCATTGGACGAGCCGGTGGTCATCTGGCCTTCTCCACCCTTAAAACCGGCAAGGTTAAGAAATTCATCAATCAGATATTTTTCCATCTCGGTGGAAACCGGAGCAGACTCAAACGTACAGGCCGAGGTGTGGGCAATGGTGCTGATCATTTCGCCGATCATGGCGGGCATGTTGGCATCGGCCCACATGCGGTTCCAGAA
Source organism: Robiginitomaculum sp. (assembly GCA_002733485.1). Lineage (GTDB taxonomy): Bacteria > Pseudomonadota > Alphaproteobacteria > Caulobacterales > Maricaulaceae > Robiginitomaculum_B. Next base: position 3,739 of record NVVU01000062.1, on the reverse strand, counting down.
CTGTTTGTGGCCAGTTTTGACTGCATATTTCAGATATTTTTCTACCCAGTCAAAAAGCGCATCATAGCCCTCCGGCGCACTTTCCTGCGTCAGATCCAGCTGTTCTCGCAGATCAGCGGGGCTATGATAGGTCACCACCGGGCCGTCATTTTGCGAATTGCGGTAGCGCGCCATAATCTGAAAAAGGCGATCAAATACGTCGTTCTCTGTCATGTCTGGTGTGCTCGCGTGTGGGGTTGGGTGCCTAGAGTATCAGCCATACCGCCTTTTCCAACCCGGTTAAACTGAACAAGTTTACTTATATAACCATAAGTATAAATGTTATTATTGCTAACTTGAAATGGCTTATTCATAATGAGTCGCAATATTCCCGTTTAAGTGTTACCCTGGTCATTCGGGGAGGCTTCGGGGTGAAATATCAGGGTAAAGTCTGCGTAAAGCGGATGGAGACTGATCGTAAGGCATACCGGCCACGATCATACCAGCCCCGCCCTCGGGTGGCGCAAATCCATGTTTTAGGGCGTAACGCCACGGCGCTGGCAGCGGGGGAGTTACGCCGTAAAGATCCGCTGGCCTCGGCGGCACTGGGGCTAAGTCGTGCGCAAAGGTTCGCCATTGCGGGCACTTTGTTTTTGGTGTCGGGACTGGCCTGGATCGCCCCTGTGGCCACCGCATTGGTCTTGCACCATGCGTTGTGGGCTTTCTTTGCGGCCTCAATCGCGTTTCGCGCCTTTTTACTGGTGCTGTCCTCACAACCCACAGCACGCTTTACCCTGCCCAAAGGTGAAGACTTGCCCCTCTATACCATTCTTGTCCCACTTTATAAGGAAACCGAAGTTCTGGATGGTTTGTGCAAAGCCATCGGAGCGCTCAACTATCCAAAAGCAAAGCTGGATGTGAAATTGCTGCTGGAAATCGATGATAAGGAAACCATTCAGGCTGTCAGGAATTATAATCTGGGGCCGGAATGGGAAATTCTGATAGTGCCGCCCATTGGACCGCAAACCAAACCCAAAGCATTGAACGCCGGGTTTGCCCGTGCAAAGGGCACATTCATTACCATTTATGATGCAGAGGACCGTCCACACCCTGATCAACTGCGTCATGCCGTGCATGCCTTTGCCAAAGATGTGGTGGGCAATCTTGGCTGTGTGCAGGCCCCGCTGGGTTATTATAATGCGGGCCAGAACTGGCTGACCCGCCAGTTTGCGCTGGAATATGCGGCCCATTTTCAGGTGCTGGTTCCGGCCATGGCGCACCTGGGCCTACCTTTCCCCTTAGGCGGCACCAGCAACCATTTTCGCGCATCCGCTTTGCGAGCCGTTGGCGCCTGGGACCCGTATAACGTGACCGAAGACGCCGATCTTGGCTATCGTCTGGGGGCCAATGGCTGGCGCCTTGGCACCATTGCACCGCCAACCCGCGAAGAGGCTACCGCACAGCTGGGTCCCTGGCAGCGCCAGCGTTCCCGCTGGTTAAAGGGCTATATTCAAACCATCGGGGTGCATATGCGCCGCCCGGCCATCCACAATGCTATGGCCGGGGCGCTTTCCATGATGATCACGTTGGGAACGGCGGTTTTTGCGGCACTTGGCCATGCATCTTTTTCCATTGTGGTGCTGGGGTTTTTATTGCTGGCCCCGTGGACAGGGGCACTCCTCGCCCCGGTTGATTATGGCTTGGCGCTGGCTGGATTACTGGTCGGCATGGCGATGCTGGCCCTGGGGGCAAAGCGCGCGCACCTTGCCTGTACGCCATTGGATTTACTGGGCGCGATCCTCTATTGGCCGCTGCAAAGCTGGGCCATGGCCATGGCCATTGTGGATTTGATTAAACGTCCGTTTTATTGGGAAAAAACGCGACACGGCCTTTGCCCCAAACCTTCTGTTGAATCCAATGTGTGCTCTGACCTTGATAACATCGGCTGAACCCTCAAATATAATCTCATGACCCTGACGATTACCCTGACCTTCCTTGTGATTGCAGCTGGCATTTTTGCGCTAGGCGTTTGGCGCGACAGTATCCCGCGCGAGCCAGGTAATCCCACCCTTTTCAGCTGGAAGCCGGTATATATGCTGGCGCTGGTGGTTGGCATACTGATGCTGGTACATATTGCCAATATGTTTGGCATCCAAACCGGTAAGTTTCGCGGTCGGTTTTAGATTAAATTCTACAACCCCAATACAGATTTGAAAACTTGTGTTATTAGCATTTTCAAGATTTGGAGGGGGACAGTCTGAGCAAGATTTTTACAGAATTGCGTCGCCGTAATATTTTCCGGGTTGCCGGGGTTTACGGGGTGGTTGGCTGGTTATTGATGCAAATGGCATCCATAGCCTTTCCTGCTTTTGGTGCACCGGACTGGGTACTGAAAAGTATTATAACCTTACTGTTGACCGGCTTTCCCATAGCGCTCTTGCTGGCCTGGGCGTTCGAGATGACGCCCGCAGGCGTAAAGCGTACCGAGGCCGTTGATGAAAAAAATAGTGCAAGCGCGAAAACCGGGCGCACACTAGATGTTGTGATTGTTGTCGGGCTGGTACTGGTGGGGGCGCTGATTGTCGGGCAGAGCCTGCGCGACCCCATCCTTGGACAGGCTCAGGATGGTGGTAATGGCGGGACATCTGCGCTTGTCGAAAGATCCGCGGAAAACAAAATCACCCCGCCACCAACATCCATTGCGGTTTTACCTTTTACCGATTTATCACCAAACAAGGATCAGGAATATTTTTCTGACGGCATGGCCGAGGAGATTCTTAACGTGCTGGTGCGGGTGGACGATCTGAAAGTGGCGTCGCGCACCTCAGCGTTTGGTTTTAAAGGACAGGAGGCTTTGGGCATTCCCGCCATTGCCAAAAAACTGAACGTACGCCATGTGCTGGAAGGCTCGGTCAGAAAATCCGGCAATATGATCCGCATAACGGCGCAGTTGATTGACGCTCAAACTGATCAGCATTTGTGGTCACAAACCTATGATCGCACTCTGAGTACAGAAAATATTTTTGCCATTCAGGACGAGATTGCCAACGAAATTGTTAAACAGCTCGGCATAAAAATCGGCGGCGACAACCCAAAAGCATCCAAAATACGTGTGGCGGCGGGAACCGAAAATCTGGACGCTTATGAGCTTTTCTTACGTGCCCACAATAAATTTATTAGCCGTAATGATATACCGGGGACCATTGCTCTTTTTGAACGCGCCGTGGCGGCAGACCCCGGCTTTGCTCGCGCTTGGGCCGGGCTGGCGGCGGTATATTCCGTTGCCCCCAGTTGGAATGTTCGGGACCGGGATTATTATACATTGGCAATAAAAAGCGCCAACAAGGCCATCGCCCTTAACTCAGGTCTGGCTTTGCCCTATGCGGTATTGGGTAATTTGGAAGGCGACAAGCTTCCCGTTGATTTCACCAAGGCGTTTGCACAATTAGATGAAGCGATCAAACGCGATTCCAAGGAGACCTCGGCCTGGTTGTGGCGCGGCATAGTCAACAATACGGTGGGATATCTTGACAAGGCCCAACTGGACTTTGCGCAATGTCTTGCCCTAGACCCGGCCTATGAAAACTGCCGCCGCCATATGGCCCTTTCAAAGCTTTATGCGGGCGATATCAAACGCGCTATGGAGCTCTATGAACAGGGCCGGATGAACGGTGCGGGCGGACAGGACGAAGTTTTTTTGCCGACGTATGCGGCCATGGGTGATTTTTCAACGGTGCTGGCCAGTTTATATTACCAGATT
>NVVU01000061.1 GCA_002733485.1 Robiginitomaculum sp. | reverse complement strand
CTGTCGTTAAGGCGCTTATTGATAAAAAGCAAAAGGTCATGTTGTTTCGCGGTTAGCATGGTCTCACCAGAACAAAAAACGAATCTATGATCAATGTTCTATCAATGTTCTTTTAGCCCGTCAAGGGTTTGCCAAATTACCTAAGGGGTGTGCAGGTAAAAAATCATGGACGAACGACATAAATTGAGGCTTCTAGATCGCCATTGGTCGTGGAAATCTGGGCAATCTCTCTTTGATATCCATTGCCTTCAAATTCATCCAGGCGTTGCCAGTGATCAGGTAAGTCTGGGGATTCGAATATATAAACTTCGATAACGTCCCCGGATGTATCGAGAACCAGTCCAGGGTAGCCCAGTTCGGCCCCCCAACCGGTTTCTATGAGCTTGCCCCTGACGGTACCCTGCCGCCAATTACCTTCTAAATCTGCCAGTTGATGATGATTTGGGCGACCGGGCGCAAGGGTGCCGTATGTCGCCAGACAGGTAGATGCGGGTTTCTTTAAATGTGTTGTTGTCATGGGTTTACCTTCATAGCCCCAATTCATCAGGTCAATAGCGACCGCGTTGCCTGTTCCACATTGTCCTGGCGCATCAGGCTTTCGCCAACCAAAACGGCGTTGGCCCCGGCGGCTTTGACCCGGGCAATGTCAGCGGCTGTATAAATCCCGCTTTCCGAAACCATCAGGGCAGAAGAGGGGACTTCCTTGGCCAAAGTTTCGGTCACGCTCAACGAGGTTTCAAAGGTGGAAAGGTTACGGTTGTTAATACCGATCAGGCCCACGGGCAAAGTGAGGGCGGCCTGCATTTCAGTAGCATTATGCACCTCGACCAGCACATCCATGCCCAGATCCTGCGCAAGGCTGGCCAGCTCATGGGCCTTTGTGGTTTCCAGCGCCGCCATGATCAGCAAGATACAATCGGCCCCCAGCACACGCGATTGCGCCACCTGCCAGGGATCGATGATAAAGTCTTTTCGTAAAATGGGCAGGGTGCAGGCGGCGCGGGCCTCGTCCAGAAAGGCATTCTGCCCTTGAAAATATTCCCGGTCGGTCAGGACCGACAAACAGGTGGCGCCACCGTACTGATAAGCTTTGGCAAGGCTGGCCGGATCAAAACCTTCGCGGATCAAGCCTTTGGAGGGGCTGGCGCGTTTGATCTCGGCAATCAGGGCAATGCTGGTCCCCGCTGGCGGGTTTTTAAGCGCCCGAATAAAGCCGCGTGGCATGGTACATTCCTGTACCTTACCAAGGAGGTCCTGCAAGGATGCCCTGGTTTTTCCTACGGCAATTTCCTCGCGTTTGGTGGCCAGAATATTCTGTAAAATGCTCATGCCTCTGGCTCATTGGATAGACGAACCAGTCTGGCAAGCGCTTCGGCGGCTTTGCCTTCATCCAATGCTTTTTCGCATGTGTTTATGCCCGCCCTGACATCAGTTGCTTGCCCGGCCACATAAACCGCCGCTCCGGCGTTCAGCAGCGCGATATCGCGAAACGGGCCGCCTTCCCCTTCCAGCAAGGCGCGTATCGCCCGGGCATTATGCGCCGGATCGCCGCCCACCAGATCGCTCATCCGGGCGCCGGGAATGCCAAAGTCTTCGGGGGTGATGTCAAAGGTTTTTACCCCCCCGTCTTCCAGCGCGCTCACCCGGGTGGGGCCGGTGGTAGTAATTTCGTCCAGACCATCGCTGCCATGGACCACCCAGGCGCGCGTGCCGCCCAGCTGGTGCAGGGCTTTGGCCATGGGTTCGGTCCATTTGGCATCAAAAACGCCCAGCAATTGATGGCGCACCCCCGCAGGATTGGAAAGTGGCCCCACCAGGTTAAAGATAGAGCGTATGCCCAGCGCGCGGCGGGCATGGGCCACATGGCGCATGGCCACATGCAAAGCCGGGGCAAACATGAAACCTATATTGGCACCATCCATACAGATCTCGACTTGTCTCGGGCTGATCTGCATGCGCACGCCCAGCTCTTCGAGCACTTCGGCCGATCCGGATTTGGAGCTGAGCGCTTTATTGCCATGCTTGGCGACGCAAACCCCGGCACCGGCCACGATCAACGCGGCGGCGGTAGAGATATTATAGGTGCCTTTGGAATCGCCGCCGGTGCCACAGGTATCTATGGCGCCTTTGGGGGCGTTTACCGGGCTGAGCCGTGCGCGCAGCGCCAATGCGCCTTCGGTAATGATAGACGTGTTTTCACCGGTTATGCGCAGACCCATTAAAAAGGCCCCGATCTGCGCATTATCAATTTCGCCGTCCATAATCTGGCAAAACGCATCGCGCGCCATGGCCGCGTCCAATGGTTGACCCGATGCCAGTCTTTCCAATATCGGCGTAAAGGTACTCATGCGGCTCGGGCCGTTTGTGCGCAAAAATTCATAAAATTTTGCAAGACCTGATGTCCGTGATCCGAGGCAATGGATTCGGGATGGAACTGTACGCCGTGCACTGGCCGGGATTTATGACTGAGGCCCATAATCTCGCCATCCCTGGTCTGGGCCGTGATGTGCAGGCAATCAGGCAGGTTGTCACGTTCCACGGCCAGACTGTGATAACGCGCCGCTTCAAACCCGTCTGGTATGTTCTTGAAAACCCCGCTGCCATCATGAAGTATAGGGCTGGTTTTACCGTGCATGATAGATTTGGCGCGGATCACCTTGCCACCAAAGACCTGACCAATGGCCTGATGCCCCAGACAAACCCCCAGAATGGGCAAATCATCCGGTGCCAGACGTAATAGCTCTAGGCAAATCCCGGCGCGGTCCGGATCGCATGGCCCCGGTGATAAAATAATGCCATCTGCATTCTGTGCCAGAACGTCTTCAGCGCGCAGCGCATCATTGCGATACACTTCGGTTTGCGCGCCCAATTCCTGCACATAATGCACCAGATTATAGGTGAAACTGTCGTAATTATCGATGATCAGGATCATGGGACGGGCGTTCCGTATTGGCCAAGTTTTGGCACAATCTAGGGTGTTCAGCCTTAAGCGGCAATGGGGTTTGCTAACCTTCTGGTAACTATAAACACGCCTGATAAAGCCATGAGCAGTCTTCACCATGATTCCAGAAATGCGCGTCTGGAACGCCTGCGCCGCGTTCAGGTGATGCTGTGTGCAGATACTCCCTCATTAGGGCGAGGCCGTATTGGCTGGTTTGCTGTCCTAGGCAGTCTGCTGGGGGCATTAGCCATGTCCATGACGCTGGCGGGCTTTGTGCCTATGCGTGCCGGGGCAAGCGCCAAAACCCAACCGGTTTTTTCTTTGCCTGATCCAATGGCCAATATCGCACGCAAAACACCGAAGATGGTTACTAGCATAGACAGTGAACCACTGGCGCGCCCCATGATCGCGCTGGTGATTGACGATATTGGCCCGGCGCGGCAATGGTCGCAAATGGCGGTTGATCTGCCCATGCCGGTCACCATGGCCATTTTACCTTATGTGTCCGATGCGGCCAATTGGGCCAATTTGGCCAAAGCCGCCGGACATGAAGTGTTATTGCATATGCCGATGGAGCCTTTTGGGCTGGAGGATCCGGGGCCGGGGGCTTTGTTGCGTCGGCTAAGCGCAGCTCAAAACCGTCAGCGATTGGCGACCGCGCTTGATCGTGTACCCGGCGTCATTGGCATAAACAACCATATGGGCAGCCGTTTTACCTCTTGTGCGCGATGTGTGGCAGAGGTGGCGGGGCTGTTGCATGAACGGGGGCTGATCTTTCTGGATTCGGTAACCAGCGGGAAAAGTGCGGCAGCCAGAACTGTTGGTAAACGCGGTGTGCCCATAATCAAACGGGACGTGTTTCTGGATGATCTGGATACGCCAGAAGCCATTGCCACTCAAATGCGACGCGCGGAAAAAATGGCACTACAAAATGGCGTTGTGGTGGTCATTGCCCATCCCCGGCCAGCCAGTATGGCGGCATTGCAAAACTGGCCACAAGTCTTGGAAAAAAAGGGGATAAGGATGGTTTCCTTGCGTGAGGCCATGGCGCAAAAACAGGCACAGGAGCGGGGTCTGCATTTGCGCTCAGCCGGGCTTTAGGTCTTTATTTCAAAGCGCCAGGCTTGCGCGGCGGCGCGAAACAGTGCCCGTGATTTGTAAACCGTTTCCATACGTTCGGCCTCTGGGTCGCTGTCCAGCACCACCCCGCCGCCCGCCTGAACATACATGGTGCCATCCTTGATGATGGCGGTGCGCAGCGCGATACAGGTATCCATATCGCCGCCGGCGGAAAAATAACCGATGGCACCGGCATAAAGACCGCGTTTTTCCACTTCCAGCTCGTTGATGATTTCCATGGCGCGGATTTTTGGGGCCCCGGAAACGGTTCCCGCCGGAAACCCTGCAAAAAGAGCGTCCACTGCATCCTTGTCATCGTCCAGGTCGCCCTCAACATTGGAAACAATGTGCATCACATGGCTGTAATGCTCAACGCCAAATTGTTCGGTAACCTGTATGGTGCCAGCCTTGCAGGCCCGCCCTGCATCATTGCGTCCCAGATCCAGCAACATCAGGTGTTCTGCACGTTCCTTGGGGTCGGCCAGCAAATCAGCTTCCAAAGCGGCATCCTCGGCCGGGTTGGCGCCGCGCGGGCGGGTGCCGGCAATGGGGCGAATGGTGACTTTGCGATTACGCACACGCACCAGAATTTCCGGACTGGAGCCTACCACGCTAAAGTCTTCAAAATTGAGATAATACAGAAACGGCGATGGGTTTAAGCGTCGCAAGGAACGATAAAGTGCAAAGGGGTGCTCAGCCAGAGGGGCGCTAAAGCGTTGACTGGGGACCATCTGGAAAATATCGCCGGCCTTTATGTATTCGCGGGCGCGCTGCACCATATCCCGGTAATGCGCTGGCGTGGTGTTGCTGGCGGGGTCTGGCATGAYCGGATGGTCAGCATCTTGTGCAATCACACCGGTTTGCGCAGGTGTGTTTAGGCGGTCTTGCATGACATCCAGTCTTTGCAGGGCATCGTTAAAGGCCTGCTCTGCGTTTTTTGCCGGGGTGGGGCGCACGGGGGTAGAGAGCACGATTTCTTGCGCTACCGAGTCAAATATGGCCACCAGGGTCGGGCGCAACAGCAACGCATCATCCAGGCCCAGAGCATCCGGATTTGGTGCGGGCAGCGCCTCGACATGACGCACCATGTCATAACCAAGGTAGCCAAATACACCAGCGGCCATAGGCGGCAGGCCGGGAGGCAATTCTATTTCTGATTCTTTTACAAACTGGCGGAGGGCCTCTATGGGGTTTGCGCCTGCCGGCTTCCAGATCCCATCGGCATCGGCCTTTTCGGCCTTGCCACTCTGGACACGCCAGCGCGCATCCGGGTTTAGACCGATAATGGAATAGCGGCCGCGCCAGTCACCACCCTGCACCGATTCCATCAGGAAAATATCAGGGCTTTGTGGGTCAAGACGCAGCATAGCCGCCACAGGCGTAATCAGATCATCAATAACCGTACGGGTCAGAATTTGCGCCTCCCCCCGGGCATAACGCGCGCAAAAGGCATCGTCGGGGGCACGCATATCAGAGGTCACTTCATTCAGCCTTCGGGATTTTCACCAAGCGCAAAGGCTTTGAGGCGGGCATCCTGACGCACATTGTATTGATTCAGCAATCCGCGCAAAAATTCGTTTTGCAAATCCGCAGACAGAGCTTCACCGATCGAAGAGCGGCCAAGTTCGACCAGGGATGTTGAGGGGGTTCCTGCGGGCAATATTGTATCCAGGCGGGCGATGATCAGGTTTTGTCCCGATTGGTCTGGGGCCATAACAATTTCACCTTTGGAGATGGAAAAAATCTGACCCGCAAGGCGTTGGGTCAAGGGGGCAACCGTTTGGCCGCGTTGCAGGATTGCGGCTTCCACTTTGGCCCCTGGATATCGTGACGCAATTTCGTTGGCATCTTCTCCGGTTTTTAAGGCGGCAGAAATTTTATCTGCGAGTTCTTTGATGGCTTCGGCCCGTTTGTTGATTTTCCAGGCCTCGGTAACCTTGTCACGAATATCATCCAAAGATGGTGTGTGAGGTGCTTCTATAGCGTCAGTGCGTATTACATAATAATCACCATCTACTGTTTCCAGAATTTCTGACTCTACGGCTTCGTCGGTTTCAAAGAGTGTTTTCAGAATTTCAGGCTCGTTCGCTACTGCCGAAACAGGCTGGTTTTCCTTATCACGACCGGAACTGTCAACCGGAGGCAGGGAAAGCAGCAACAGGTTTGATGCTTCGGCGGCTTCTTCCAGTGTGGCGCCACTGGCCCGCGCATCCTCAAAATTGCCCACCAGTTCATAAAGCTGATCGGCGGCCTCTTCCTTGATGTATTCCTCACGCAAAGACTCACGCACATCTTCCAGACTTTTTTCCACGGCTGGGGTAATGGCGCTTACTTTCCAGGCTGCCCAGGCAAGGCGACCTTCGCTGGTGCCAATTTCATTTCCCCTGGCCGCAAAGACGGCTTTGGCGATCTGGTCATCAGGTGTGTTTGTTTCTACCGTTTTATCGAACTCTATGGGGGCATTGAGGTTTAGGGATTTGCTGATTTCATCAGCAGTTTCTCCCACTTTCAGGCGCTCTGCAATGACCTTGGCCGTGGCTTCATCAGGGGCGGTTATCTGCAGCCAGCTACGGGTTTCTGGTTCGGACAACTCACCTTTGCGAAACTCATACAATTCCCTGATTTTATCTTCGGGAACGTCAATTTCCGAGGCTAGATCTTTGGCTGAGATTGTAACCAGTGAGGCTGCTCTTAGCTCTGGAGTGTTGAACGTATTTTTATATTTCTCGAGGAAGGCAATCAGATCTTCTTCTGTTGGTGCAGAGGGCATTGGAACTATGGTTTCAGGTAAGATAATTTCAGTGACATGGCGGCGTTCCCCACGAAACCCAAATTCAATTCTGGCCATGGAGCGCGGTGCCATAACACCGCTGACTACAGGATTTGTAATTTGCGCGCGTAGAAGGTCACTACGGACATTTTTTTCAAACTGCTTTGGTGTATAGCGTGCGTTAGCAAGTGTGGAACGGTACTGTTCTTCACCAAATTTACCCGTGATCGGGTCTTTGAATGCCTCAAGGGCCCTTATTTCTTTTGATATCAACCGATCGGATACACCAACGCCTAACTGCGTAGCTTTKGCATCCAGTGCAGCATCATTGATCATACGCTGCAATAGTTGATCGGCCAGGCCAAAATCGCGCGCTTGTTGAGACGTTATTTTGCCCTGACTTTGCGTAATTACACGATTAAGTTCGCGGTCCCACGCCATTGAATAATCCTGAACGGAAACTTTGTTCGGGCCRACGATGACAACCGCATCGCCTTGTCCGCCGCGAAAYACATCGCTTATGCCCCAGACGGCAAAGCTGAGGATTAGCAAAGCAATAAGGACCAGGGCCACTGGCGACTTGGCCATTGCACGCATTTGTTCAAGCATAAGGGACTCCGAAGAAGGGGCGCAAAAAAGTGCGGCGAATGTAGGCGGGTGCAGCCATTACGGCAAGACGTACAATTGCCCAATATCACCCATGCTGCTAGGTAGCCTTYCATATTGATATTTAGAGGGGCACGATATGGAACGGCGGATGTTGATTGCAGGCAATTGGAAAATGAATGGCTTGCAAAGTGCTCGCAAAGAAGCGGCTGCTCTGATTGCACTACAGGGTGGTAATATGCCTGGCCAGTTTGACGTTTTGATTTGCCCGCCGGCAACACTGCTTGCTGATATGGCGCGAGATGCCGGTTCCTCCGGGCTATATTTGGGCGGGCAGGACTGTCATAGCGAAGATCATGGTGCCCATACCGGCGATATTGCCGCCGCCATGCTGAAAGATGCCGGGGCTGGCTATGTCATCGTTGGGCATTCGGAACGCCGCACAGATTATGGAGAAGGTGATGCGCAGGTAAAGGCCAAGGCCGAGGCAGCGCTGGTCGCGGGACTGATTGCCATTGTCTGTGTGGGCGAAACCCTGGCTGAACGTGAAGCCGGTCAAGCCTTTGCAGTGGTTGGAAAGCAGGTTGAAGGCTCCTTGCCCGTGGGGGCCAGTGCAAAAAACTGTGTTTTGGCTTATGAACCAGTCTGGGCCATCGGCACTGGCAAGGTTGCAACGCTGGAAGATATTGCCTCTATGCATGCCCATATCCGGGGCAAGCTGAAAACTGCTGGTGGGGCGGCGCTGGCTGCGGCGCGTATCCTTTATGGTGGCTCGGTTAAGCCATCTAATGCGGAGCAGATTTTTAGTATGGAAGATGTTGATGGGGGCCTGATTGGGGGGGCGAGTCTGCAGGCCACCGATTTTTCAGCCATCATAGACGTCAGTAAATCGCTATAATTTAAACAGGTTCGGTAAAGTATTATCAATACCTTAGCCGTATGGTGCCCATTGCCAGCGTAAGATAAGCGCAGTGGAGGCACCGGGGTAATGGTACAAAATAAAAGGTTTCAAGAAGCTCGGGTTTTATTATTTGATACCGAGCCAACCAACCTTCGTGTTACCCGGGCCGCGCTTTTTGAGATTGGCTTCCGCGAAATCGAATCCGTTCAGGAGTTCAAAAGTTTCAGCAAGCATATCTCCCATGGAGACTATGACCTGATTATCGCCGAGGTGCATAATGCCGGCGGTGGTGTTGCGGATTTGATGAAAAAGCTGCGCACCGGTGATGTTGGGGTCAATCCATTTGTCGTCACCATAACCACCAGTTGGGACCGAAAAGTGGAGAGTGTGCGTCAACTGGTTGATGCCGGCGTTGATGATTTATTGTTGCGCCCGTTCTCAACACGGGATCTGGCTACACGGGTGCATGCTGCTGTCACCGCCCGCAAAGGCTTTGTGGTTTCCGGCGATTATGTCGGACCGGATCGGCGCGGGACGTCCAGCCGTGAGGCCGGTGTTGATTTATTCCATCCGCCAAACACCCTCAAAAGCAGTGTCGAAGGTGATATGGACGCTGGTAATACTCATATGGATGAAATTAATGCAGCGCGCCAGAAAATGAGCCGCGAGCGTATCCGCACGTTAGCCATGCGCATTATTGTTGCTGTAGAGCTAAAGCTGGATGACCCGGAAACCGGGGCGAGCATTAATCCCGAAGAAGTGGACGGGCTTGCCCGGGAATTGCGGCGCCGCTTGCGTGGCAGGGGCGCGCCAGATGCAGTAGAGCTTGCCAGTGCTTTGGTTGAAATTACTACCGAAGCTTTGGAGCATCAGGGTGAAACGGAGCAAAGGCTACGTTTGATCAAAGAGCTGGCGCTGGGCACCTTTACAGCGTTTGCCGATGGAGAGTCGCTGGAGCGTTCAACCGGTGAGGTTGACCGCACTGTAAATGTACTGCGCGAAAAACTGCATGAGCAAAGCCTGCGGGACTGGCGCAGAGACCTGACCTGCGCTACATAGCGCGCGAGCCGGTGTAAAAAGCGCTGGTTCATTGCCATAACCGCACCAGAGACGCCATTGCCATGACTACAGTTTTATTGACGATTCATTTTCTCATCAGTGTTGCCCTTGTGGCAACGGTATTGTTGCAACGCTCTGAGGGCGGTGCTCTTGGCATGGGTGGTGGCCCGGGCAGCATGATGTCTGGGCGCGGTGCCGCCGATGTGTTGACCCGTTCAACCTCGATATTGGGCGCCTTGTTCTTTACAACCAGTGTTTTGCTGACAGTGGTTCCTAATCTTGGGAAATCCAGTGACAGTGTGGTGATTGGTGCCCCGGTTACCGAGACGACTACCCAGACACTGCCTGAACCCGCTGCTGATACAGCGCCGGCGACGAGCGAAAGGCCGGTGCCTAATGTCCCGGTGCAGGCCCCCGAAGAAGAATAGAAACAAATTAAATTTTAGACGTGATTTCGCCGGGGCCGTATGGACCCCGAGGCGAATCGGGAATAGGGTATGCGCCCATGTCGCGATATATATTCATCACTGGCGGCGTGGTCTCCTCATTGGGAAAAGGCCTCGCCTCCGCCGCGCTGGGTGCGCTTTTGCAGGCCCGGGGCTATAGCGTTCGCTTGCGTAAGCTGGACCCCTATCTGAACGTTGACCCGGGCACCATGTCGCCCTATCAGCATGGCGAGGTTTACGTCACCGATGATGGTGCCGAGGCCGATCTGGATCTTGGGCATTATGAACGTTTCACCGGCGTTGCTGCCGCCCAGAGCGATAACGTCACCACCGGGCGCATATACCAGACCATTATTGAGCGCGAACGCCGGGGCGACTATCTGGGAGCGACGGTGCAGGTCATTCCCCATGTCACCGACGCCATTAAAGAGTTTATCCTTTCTGATGCCGGTAATGTTGATTTCGTCCTTTGCGAAATCGGCGGCACGGTAGGTGATATTGAGGCCTTGCCGTTTTTTGAGAGCATTCGCCAGGTTGGCCTTGAGCTGGGATCATCACGCGCCGCCTATATTCATGTCACCTTATTGCCCTATATTGCGGTGGCGGGTGAGCTGAAAACCAAACCGACGCAGCATTCAGTTAAAGAATTGCGTTCGATCGGTATTCAGCCCGATATATTGCTTTGCCGGTGTGAACATAACATTCCCGAAAGCGAACGGCGCAAAATCGGCCTGTTTTGCAATGTACGCGGCAGCGCCGTTATCCCTGCACTGGACGCGGACTCTATTTATGATGTGCCTCTGACTTATCATAAGGAAGGCCTGGACCATGAGGTGCTGGCGCATTTTGGTATAGCCGACGATGTGAAACCTGATTTAAGCCGCTGGGAGGAAATCTCTGCGCGAATTCACAACCCCGATGGTGAGGTTTCCATCGCCGTGGTGGGCAAGTATACGGTGCTGCCCGATGCGTATAAGTCGCTGATGGAAGCACTCGTTCATGGCGGCATTGCCAACAATGTCAAAGTGCGGATCAAATGGATCGAAAGCGAAACCTTTGAGCACGAAGACGTTGCCCTGGCCGCACTTGCTAATGTGCACGGCATTCTGGTGCCGGGCGGCTTTGGCGAACGCGGGGCGGAAGGAAAAATCCGGGCGGTGGAATTCGCCCGTGAGCACAAGGTGCCCTATTTTGGCATCTGTTTTGGTATGCAAATGGCGGTGATCGAGGCGGCTCGTCATCTGGAAGGGTCGAAGGATGCCACCTCCAGCGAGTTTGCCGGCACGGGAGCCCATGTGGTCGGCCTTATGACGGAGTGGACCAAAGGCAAGGCCAAAGAGACCCGAGGCAATAAGGACAATCTGGGCGGCACCATGCGCCTGGGCGCCTATCCGGCAAAGCTGAAAAAAGGCTCGCTGGTGCATAGCATTTATGGACAGGAAGACATTAGCGAGCGCCATCGGCACCGTTATGAAGTCAATATTGCCTGGCGGGAACGTCTTGAGCGCCAGGGCATGATATTTTCCGGCCTGTCCCCGGATGGAAAACTACCAGAGATTGTAGAGATGAAAGGGCACCCCTGGTTTATTGGGGTTCAGTTTCACCCGGAATTAAAATCTCGCCCTTTTGATCCGCACCCTTTATTTGCAAGCTTTATAGAGGCCGCTCTGGTACAGAGCCGTATGGTCTAACCCCACAATTACTGTTTAATATCTGCGATTAAAATTCCCGGGTATGGCTCGCAGGTATATCGAGTTTACCCTGGAAAAGCAAAGGGGTTTTGGTGCATGTGTTGGCGGCGTGTACCTTTAGGTCTTGCTCATTGGAATGACTGCCCCATTACGGCAGTCTATATGATGCCGTGATTGTTGTGGGTAATTGCAAAAGGTCATCTTGCATTATCTGAAACTTAATAATGTTCGCACTAGGATTGAATTRTCATATTAAGAATAATTATAAAATAGAGCGTGCAATGGATCTGATGACTGTGGCAAAGGCCGGCGTAGGCCGTGTTTATAATATTGCCGATACGGCTAATGAGCACGCCATCATCGCGCAAACTGATGCCGATGGTGTTATCACGTATGTCAATGATCGGTTTGTATCCATTTCTGGCTATAGCAGAGAAGAGCTAGTTGGGAAAAGGCACTCTATATTAAATTCTGGCTATCACCCGCCAGAGTTTTTTGAACGCATGTGGCAWAGCATATCATCTGGAAAAGTCTGGGTGGGKACCGTCAAAAATAAAGCCAAAGATGGGTCCTTTTATTGGGTGCACACGACGATAAAACCCATCATGGGATCTGCTGGCGTGATCACAGGATATACCTCGCTGCGTACGGATATCACCCAGGTGGTTCAGTTGCGCAAAGACAGGCTAAGCCTGACCAGAAGGGCAAGTTATCGGGAGCATCTGGATCGAGTTTTTGACCTGGRKMRCSRSYWSRMAACCYTGYYKSWRYTNNYCWTGNMAGRTSMRWTGGNNNCSATTCTKKYSAAAGTCAAGACTTTGCCGATGTCTCCGGCCGGAAAAATATTTCTGGCAAGGCAAAACGTGAAACGTCCAATATTATGCTGTGTCTATAACCCGCAGAAGATCAGTATGGATTCAGGGAACGATTTTTGTGTGCCAATTATGGTAGGTACCGAGCATATTGGCGATCTTGTTCTTTATGTTTCCGATGATGGTTCATGTGATGATGAGATCAATAARTTTCTAAGAGAGTTTGCCCACGCGCTAGGCATAATGATTGGCTTTAAAAACCGTGAAGAGGAATTGGTTTGTAAAGAGCATGAAGCGCTGCAGGCCGCAGAATTGGCCAAAAAATCCATGATTGAAGCCCAAAAGGCTGAGCAGGCAAAAAGTGACTTCCTTTCCACCATGAGCCATGAATTGCGCACGCCGATGAATGGCATGGTCGGCATGTTGCACATTCTTAAAATGGGTGAGTTGAGCGAAGACCAGCTCGAAAGTGTGGATGTTGCATTATCATCATCGGACATGTTGCTGGCGATCATCAATAATGTTCTGGATACGGCCAAGCTGGAACACGGGGCTATGGCGCTGGAAAGTCTGCCTGTTAACCTGGAAAAATTTGTTCGTGACACTATGGCGGCTTTACATCCGCTGGCCTATGAAAAGAACTTGCATCTGAATGCCTATATTGCCCCGGGCTTGCCAGAAAGTATGTTGGGTGACCCAACCCGATTGCGGCAAATCCTGAATAACTTTATTTCCAATGCTATAAAATTTACAGCTCGGGGCAGTGTGAAAATTACGTTGGAAAAAGTATGCGAAATGAAAGACGGGGCGCTTTCTGACTGGCTGTTGCTAAAAGTTTCCGACACAGGCATTGGGTTAAGCGCTGAACAGGTTGAAATCGTTTTTGATCGTTTCACACAGGCCGATAATTCCATTTCCCGAAACTTTGGCGGTACGGGTCTTGGACTGGCAATTTGTAAACAGTTGGCTGAAATTATGGGTGGCAAAATTGGTGTGGATAGCGCGCCAGGGCAGGGCAGTTCTTTCTGGGTTAAAATTCCGCTCAAATCAGTTGACGCCGACTTGCAACAAACTGTCTAACCTCTTAGGCCTAACGTAAAATCCGCTTTACAGCGTGATGCAGTCCCTGTTTATGAGTTTTGAGATTAAATTGATCCGCAAATAGTGGGAATAGACTGGTGTCTGACCAATCATCTGTATTTTACAGAGGCGTAACGCAAACCTACCCAACGGCTAAAAAATCTGCCGGGATGTATATTTTCGACCATACCGGCAAGCAATATCTGGACATGAGCGGCGGTGCTGCGGTTTCCTGCCTTGGGCATGGGCATCCGCGCGTGGTGCAGGCCTTGTGTGACCAGATAAAAACCATGAGCTTTGCCCATACGGCATTTTTCTCGAATGAGCCGCAGGAAAAACTGGCCGATATTCTGGCATCGAAATTTGCCGAGCCTGGTGCCCGGGTATATTTCACCTCTGGCGGGTCTGAGGCAAATGAGACGGCGTTAAAGCTCGTTTGGCAATACTGGCGAGCCAAAGGTCAGCCGACAAAGAAAAAAATAATCAGCCGTACGCACAGCTATCACGGCAATACCCTTGGCACCCTTTCGGTCAGCGGTAATTTACCAAGGCGTCGTGTCATGGGGGATGTGTTGATTGACTGGCCGCGTATCGCGCCATGTTATGCCTATCGATACCAGCGCGATGGTGAGAGCGATGCGGATTATGGATGGCGGGCGGCGAATGAACTGGAATCCAAAATCAAAGAGGAAGGCGCTGAAACCATCGCCGCCTTTATAGCCGAGCCAGTGGTGGGGGCCTCCCTTGGCGTAGTGCCAGCCGCACCCGGATATTTTAAACGTATTCGCGAARTTTGCGATGCCCATGATATCTTGCTGATCGCGGATGAGATCATGTGTGGGACCGGGCGCACCGGAACGTTTTTCGCGCATGAACAGGAAGAGTTCCTGCCGGATATTGTGACCCTGGCCAAAGGCATTGCTGGAGGTTATCAGCCTTTGGCTGCAACCCTGGCGCGCAGGCATGTGCATGAAGTTTTTGTAGATACGGGCAAGGGGTTTTCCCATGGGCATACCTATGTGGGCCATGCCAGCGCCTGTTCGGCCGGGCTGGCGGTGGTGCAAACCATCGACGATGAGGATCTGTTGCAAAATGTGAATACCGTTGGCACGTATTTACAAAATGCACTGGAAAATACTTTTGCGGACCGCCCCTATGTTGGTGATATTCGTGGCAGAGGGCTTTTCCGGGCAATCGAATTTGTCGCTGACCGGCAAAGCAAAATACCATTTGCAGACACACTGAAAATTACCGGACGTCTGAAGCAGGCCAGCATGAAGCATGGTCTGATCTGCTATCCCGGTGGTGGTTCCATGCAGGACAAACTGGGCAGTCATATTTTATTCGCCCCGCCCTTTATTGCAAAACCTGAACATATTGATCTGCTGATCGGCAAGTTAAACCTGATGTTTGAAGACGTTTTTGATGGCTGACCCCTTTATCATCATGTCTGCACCGAACGGTGCCCGGCGGCAAAAAAACGATCATCCGGCTTTGCCCATCACCCCGCGTGAGCTGGCTGATTGTGCGGTGCAGGTGTATGATGCCGGGGCCAGTATATTGCATTTACATGTCCGGGATAAAAATAACCAGCACTCGCTGGATGTAGAGCGCTATCGGGCGGCCATTGGCGCAATCCGGGAAGCGGTTGGCGATGATCTTATTATTCAGGTCACCACTGAGGCCGTCGGCCGATATAACCGGCTTGAGCAAATGGAGATGGTCAAGCGGTTAAGGCCACAGGCTGTTTCTCTGGCTTTACGTGAGATTTGCCCGACGGATGAAGAATTAAGCCAAGCCGAAGCCTTTATAGGCTGGATGTTGGATGAGCGCATTTTTCCGCAATATATTCTCTATGACGAAGAGGATTATATCCGGTTTGAAGCGTACAGGAATAAAGGTATTTTTCATAACGACTCACCATTTGTACTGTTTGTACTTGGACGTTATCAGAACGCAAAATCGCCCAATAACGCATCGTCAACAGGCTTTCTCAAGAAAATACAGCAGGCACGCTTCCCATGGGCGGTATGTGGCTTTGCCGAGAATGAAAGGCAGGTAATCACCTACGCCACCAAGTATGGGGGGCATATACGAGTGGGATTCGAAAACAATATTTTGCACGAAAACAAAGCATTATTGGAAGATCATGCGTATATGATCAGTATGTGTGTAGAGGCAGCGCAAAGGGAAGGTCGTACTGCGGCAAGCCCGGTTGATGTGAAAAATATGCTAAAATTTAGTTAATTAGACTGCGCGTTGGAAAGAATTTTCCACTGTTGCTTTCATGTCCTTGTTATTCCTATTGGAAGCCATTACAAGTCGAAATCAGGTTGCAAGAAAAAAGATAGCGCAACTTATGACAATAACATTTTTTCCTTTAGTGGGGGAGTTTATGCGACACTTTAAACAATTAAGACAATCCACAATGCTGGTGGCAGTTTCAGCTGCAATCAGTGTTGTAGGGATGCCTGCTTTTGCACAGCAAGGCGATGACGAGCCATTCGTAGAAGATGAAATCGTTACCATCGGTTCCAGAAGCAAAAAGGCACGCTCCGTTCAGGATTCTCCTGTGCCTATTGATGTCTTTACTGGCGATGATTTTACAAGCTCAGGCAATACGGCTGATATTATCGATATGCTTAAAACGCTGGTGCCATCCTATACGGCAACACCGGCCACAGGGGATGGTAGTGCGTTTATTCGCCCGACATCTCTGCGCGGCATGTCGCCGGATGAAACCTTGATTCTGGTCAACGGCAAGCGGCGTCACCGTTCTTCTCTGGTGCAATTTTTTGCACCGGCTGCGGGTAACGGTTCACACGGCGTGGACGTGGGGATGATACCAGCCATTGCCTTGAAAAGCGTTGAGGTTCTTCGCGACGGTGCGGCGGCTCAATATGGTTCTGATGCCATTGCCGGCGTTATGAACTTTGTTCTCAAAGATAACCGTGAAGGTGGCCAAGCCATTTTTCAATATGGCGAATTCTATCAAGGTGAGCAGAGTCTAAAGGCTGCGGCCAATGTCGGCTTACCAATTGGCGACAAGGGGTTCATCAATCTTAGCGGTGAATATGTAGACAATGACGCATTGTCACGTGGCATTATCCGCCCGGATGCTCAGGCTCTGCTTAACGCCGGCGTCCAGGGTGTTGGTGCAGACAGTCCGTTTGGGGATGCACCGTTTACGCAGACCTGGGGTCGTCCGCAAACTCAAGGTGCCAGATTCTTCCTGAATTCCGGATATGACATCACCGAGAATGCTGAGTTGTACGTGTTTGGTAACTATGCCGATACTGATGGCCGGTATCGTTTCTTCTATCGTAATCCAAATCACTCGACCATTCAGGCCTTGCGTGCCTTGGGCTTTACTGGCCTGCAGGCCGGGTACACGCCATTTCTTGATGGTGCCCAGAAAGACATCAGTCTGGTTGGTGGTATCCGTGGTGAAACGGCTTCTGACTGGTATTATGATTTCAGTGCCAGCGCTGGTAAAAACTCTCTGGATTATACGCTCAACAACACATTGAACCCGACTTTGGGTCTTATTGGCGGGCAGCCTGCTCAACGTAACTTTAACGTTGGTGGTTATGATCAAAAAGAAATCAACCTGAATGCTGATTTCTCTAAAGAGCTAAGTGAAGGCATTAACTTGGCTATTGGTGCTGAATGGCGCGAAGAGACCTATTCAATTACTCCTGGTGAGCCTAATTCCTTTGTTGGTTCTGGTTCTAATGGTCTGAACGGGTTCAAGCCGCAAGACTCTGGTTCGTTCAGCCGCAACAACTTCGGTCTGTATGCTGAAGTGGAGCACGATGTAACGGATCGCTTCCTGGTCCAGTACGCTTTGCGATATGAGGACTTTTCTGACTTTGGTAGTACCATTAATGGTAAGGTTTCTTCCCGTTTTCTTCTCACTGACAATATTACGTTGCGCGGTGCGGTTTCCACGGGCTTTAAGGCACCAACACCTGGTCAATCCAACGTTCGTACCACCATTACCACTTTTGATGGTGTGACCGGTCTTCAGGTCGAAGAAGGCCTGGTGCCACCTACCAGTGCTGGCGCATTGGCTGCTGGTGGTGCACCGTTGAAAGAAGAGAAATCAGTTAACTACAGTGCTGGTATTGCCAGCAAGCTGGGCGAAAGCACCACCTTGTCGGTTGATGCTTATCGCATCAGAGTTAAAGACCGGATTTACCGTACTGGTGATATCCCGCTTCCTGGCAGYTCTACCGGGGCGACGGTTTCTTTCTACACCAATGCCCTTTCTGTTGTTTCCAGGGGTATTGATGTGGTTCTGACAACCAACCACACATGGAACGATTACAATGATACAGACTTCTCACTGGCGCTTAGCTACAACGAAGTCTCTGTTATAAAGCAGAATGCAATCGGTGGTATTTTGCCAGTGAGTGCTGGTGTCATTGAAGACATTGAAAACAACTATCCTAATCTGCGTTTTGTATTTTCTGCCAATACACACTACGGTGAAAAATGGAATTGGCTGGTACGCGCAAATTATTATGGTGAGTCTTTTGACGAACGTGGCAGAATTGGTGCGGCGTCTAACCCTAGTGCTAAAATTGGATCAACCATCTACTTTGATACAGAGCTAGGTTATCAGGCCACTGAGAATGTCAAATTTGCTGTCGGTGCCGTTAATATTCTCAACTCATTCGTCAATGAAGTTGGGCCACCTAATGCGAACCGTCTGAGCGTAGGCCTGCAATACCCACGTCGGGCTGCTGCGAACTATGAAGGCGGTTCCTGGTACGCAAAGCTGGTCTTTACCTACTAATAGGAAAACCTGAGAGGCTGCATTTAACAGGCTAATCAGATTCCATAGACCTAATAAGCGGCGGCAGGTCATCCTGCCGCCGCTTTTTTATGTCAGAAGGGGGCTGGAATTAAAAAGGAAATAATGGGGGCGGCTGAGAGACTGAAATTCTCGCCCCCTGATTGCATAAAAAACTCTAACCTGAGGCTGAACCGCCCCGGGTTTGCCGGAGGCTGGTTAGTTTAAGTTATGCAGCTTTCGGGATTTTGTCGAGTGCTGCATAATAATTCTGCTCTGCTTCGGCAGGTGGGATGTTGCCGATTGG
>NVVU01000060.1 GCA_002733485.1 Robiginitomaculum sp. | reverse complement strand
TTCGCGGCCCGTACAGGCGCCCAAACCCACCTTCTTCACTGGTATCAAGCAAGGCCCGGATATTGGTATGAATGGCCAGTGTCCGCAGATTTTCTCGCTTATGTTCTTTATTGGTGTTTTTATCGATGGGCGGTGAGGATGGATTACGCAGACCAGCCATGCCCAAGCCACCATCCAGCAAGCTGTTCTGATGATAAACCGGGGCCATTGTATAGACGATAAAATCTGGTGGCGTTATGGGGCTGGGCTTGGTGGGCGCACAGGAAGCGGCCAATCCAAGGGCGATTATTACAACACCAAGTCGACAAATCACTGATGCCATAGCCATAACCATCCTTCGCCTTCACTGCCCTCAAAAAACGGAAAACAGAAAGAGTGCCAATACCGTACCCACAGCGGGAACAATGACGGTCAGCGCCCCAACTGCGCCATAGGCATCCTTATGCGTTTCGCCGCAAATGGCGCGTATGGTGGTAACCACATAGCCATTATGAGGCAGGCTATCCAAACCGCCTGAGGCAATGGCCACTACCCGGTGCAAAGCCTCCGGGTCCACAGGATGCGGCGCATCAACACCCACATAAAAAGGGGCCAAAAGAGGCAAGGCAATCGTCTGCCCGCCCGAAGCAGAACCCGTTAGGCCGGCAATAACCGTAACGGCCAGGGCGGCAGCCACTAAAGGCGAACCCGGCATGGAAGTCACCGCGTCCAGCGCCATTGTAAATGCCGGAGAACCTTTGGCCACCGAACCAAAACCAACCACGGCGCAGGTATTGGCGATTGCAATCACCGCGCCTGTGGCCCCCAGGGTCAATGCGCTACCAAAATCAGTAAAGCGCCTTATATTAAAAAGTGTTGCCACAGCTATGCCTGACGCCAGTGCAAATACCAGAGCGTATTTATCATAGGTGCCTTGCAAAACATTTGATGTCACCAAAACAGCGATCAGTGGCAGAAGGGATAGAAACGGGTGTGGCAAAGTGCCTGATGACCGTGGCTCAGGGTCTTCTTTGCGGGCGCTAAAGTGCTCGCCATTGGCCACCGCTTTTTTCATCATCCGTGATAGCCAAGTATATCCGGCTATGGCCATAAACGCAGCAACCACAAAACTAACCTGCCACCCGGCCCATGTAGTGGTCCCCAGATATGGTATGGGGATCCAGTTTTGAATCTCCGGCGACCCAGCCGTTGTCATGGTGAAGGTAACCGACCCGAAGGCTATGGTACCTGGCAGAAAGCGCCTTGGCAGATCCGCTTCCCGAAACAATCCCACCGCCATAGGGTAGACCGAAAAGGCCACAATAAAAACGCTAACACCGCCATATGTTAAAATGGCACACGCCGCGACCACAGCCAGCACGGCACGGCGAACCCCCAATTTGCTAATAATCCAGTGGGCGATAGAATGGGCAGCGCCGCTATCCTCCATGATTTTACCAAAAATAGCCCCCAGCAGGAACATCAAAAACCAGTCACTAAAAAAACCGGTGAAGCCGGTCATGTAACTGACAGCAAAACTTGCCTCAGTTGACCCTGATCGTGGCAACAGCGCCAGGCCAGAGGTCAAGGCGATAAGAATCGCGCACAATGGTGCGGCAACAAGAATGCTCATACCGCGCATGGCCAGATAAACCAGCAAGGCCAAAGCCAGTGCCAACCCTATGATACTGATCACCTTATTCTCCTCGCCCCAGATTTATTTTCCAACACCAGCGCCTCCCAAGTCTGCAAGGTCTGTGTTGCCAGGACCATTAGACCAAAGTCCTAAGGCGTCGCGCAATGCAATTTGTTAGAGTGGCATCGGACATCTGGTCACTACGAATGGTATGGCCATGCATAAAGAGGGGAATTTCTATGTCTTCAATGAAAAAGCGGGTTCTATTTTCAACGTGTGCCGCCCTGACCCTGGGCGTGTTGGCACATACCTCCCCGGTCATGGCACAAAGCGATGAGCCGACCATAAAAGAAGACACCATTATCGTTTCCGCACGTCGCCGCGAAGAAAACCTGCAGGATGTACCCTTGGCGGTTTCGGCATTCAGTGCACAAAAACTGGAACGGATGGGCGCTGTGGATATTACCAATCTGCAGTCGCAAACCCCCAATGTTACGTTCGTCGTCAGTCGCGGCACCAATTCCACGCTGACCGCCTTTATCCGCGGTGTTGGCCAACAAGACCCGTTATGGGGATTTCAGCCCGGCGTCGGTCTTTATCTTGATGATGTCTATCTTGCCAGGCCCCAGGGCGCGGTGTTGGATATCTATGATGTGCAACGCATCGAAGTGCTGCGCGGCCCCCAGGGCACGCTCTATGGGCGCAACACCATTGGCGGGGCGATCAAATACGTCACCAAACGCCTGAACATGGAAAAACCTGAACTGATGGCGCGGGTTAACGTTGGGTCCTACAGCCAATTTGACACCATTATTTCCGGCTCGGTGCCCTTGGTTTCTGACAAGCTGGCCATTGGCGGCGCCCTGGCCAATTATCAACGTGACGGCTTTGGCAAGAATATTTATACCGGCGCGGATCAATATAATAAGGACGTGCTAGCCGGACGGGCGTCCATAGAATTCACACCGTCTGAAAACGTTTTTTTCCGTCTCACCGGGGATTTTGCTGATGATGATTCCAATGCCAAGCATGGGCACCGTGAATTGCCCGGGGTTTTGGGCGGTCAGCCGGTTTTAAATGATGTTTATGACACCCGCGCCGGGGCGGGCGACAAAAATAATGTTGAAACCCGGGGCGGGTCATTCCTGGCCGAGTTTGAACTCAATGATAAATTTACCTTGAAATCCATCAGCGCCTATCGCGAGGGCAATTCACAGACCCCAATTGACTTTGATGGTCTGCCCGTACAGGACTTTGATGTGCCGGCGTTTTATGATGACGACCAGTTTACTCAGGAATTCCAACTGCTTTTTGATACCGGACGGGCGTCTGGGGTGTTTGGGCTTTATTATCTCGATGCCAATGCCAATGGTGCCTTTGACGTGATCCTGACCAATCTGGTGCCAGGGCTGGGCTTTACCCTGTTTAATTCTGGTAATGTGGATAGTAAAAGTTATTCAGCCTATGGCGATGTTACCTTTGATCTGGATGACCAATGGAGCCTCTCAGTTGGCGGGCGCTATACCAGCGACAAGACCACAGCTGCCATAGTGCGCGAACGCTGGCTGGGTAATGGCAGCGGCAGCTTTGCCGGTAATCCCGCAGCCTTTCTGTTATCCGTTGACACCAACATCCGGCCATCGCGTACCGATAATAAATTTTCGCCGCGTGTCTCGGTGGCCTATGCTGCCAGCGACACACTCAATCTTTATGCCAGCTATTCACAAGGTTTTAAATCCGGCGGATTTGACCCACGCGGCAATGCTGCGGTTAGCGCCTTCGTTGCCACTGGCTTTGGCCCGGAAACCGTAGATAATTTTGAACTTGGTGCCAAAGGCAGCTTTCTGGATGGCGCTTTGACCCTGAACACCGCGCTTTTCTATGCCGATTACACGGATCAACAGATCACCGTTCAACAAGGTGCAGATACGGATGGTGATGGCATAAATGATACCTTTGTCAGTGGCGTCTTTAACGCTGGTAAATCGCGCTATAAAGGCCTGGAAATTGAAGGCACTGCCCATTTTACCGATCAATGGAGTGCTGATTTCAACCTGGGTTATATTGATGCCAATATCCGTGAAATTCTTTCCGGCGGGGTTAATGTTGCCAACCAGTTTGTGGTGCAAAACACGCCAGACTTTACCGGCAGTTTTTCGCTGAACTTCAATACCCAGCTGGCCGAGGATAAGGGCTCCATCAATCTGCGCGGCACCGTGTCTTACCGGGATAAATACTTTATTTTTAATGCGGCGGCCCCCGGGTTTGGTCCTGGTGTAAACCCGCTCTTCCCCAATGGCGGCCCGGCGCTGGACCCAAACAGCTCCACCACCCTGGATGCCAGCATGATCTGGACCAGTTCAACGGGAAAATGGCAGCTTAGTCTGATCGGTAAAAACCTGACAGATGAACAAACCCGCGTTGCCTATTATAATTTTGTTACCCCCAGCCAGCTTGGCGTGGAGAGCGCCTATAGCGCCTTCTATGCCCCGCCGCGCACGGTCACGGCCAGCGTACAATTCAGATATTAGGAGCCGCAGGTTTCAGATTTTAAATCGGGTCACCCTATAAACCAGCTTACCTCAAGCGCACAGAACAGATTATCGGTTATGCAGCGCTATCCAAAGTCGATATGGAGTGCGCTTGAGGGCACTTACCTAATATTTCAGCCGGAGAGATATACCAGTGGTCAGCGGCACAGGCGGCGTATGCTGTACGGTTTGCCGAAAGCTGAAGGGATTGCCGAAGGCAAAGGTGTTCTCTTTTTCATTAAGAACATTACTTACAAAAAAGGCAATCTGCCATTTTTCTGGTGTTTCCAGTGCTAGGCGTAAATTTAACATATGCGCACGTTGGGAATGACGGTTATCAGCACGGGTAAAGGTTAAATGAGAGGTGCCGGAATAGGTGTAATCTGCACCAATGCGCCAGTCCCGACCAGTCCAGGCTGGCCACGTGTATTCAGCCGAAACTCCACCAGCCAGCTTTGGGATACTGGGGAGCTGATGATTTGGGTTGGCGCCAAGAAAAGGGTTTGCAATAACAAGCTTGGCATCATTAAACGCGATGTTTGCCCCAATGCTCAGCCCCTTAAACGGTTTGGCCTGAACATCAATTTCCAGTCCTCGGCTGCGGGCATAACCGGCATTGAGGATGAAAGAAAAACCATCGGGCAGTATCTGGTCAGACTGGATATCATTCCACTTGAAGGTAAAGACGGCCACGTCGATCTGAAAGCGTCCGTCAGATAGTGCAAACTTGCCACCAATTTCATACATTTTGAGTTTATCAGGTTCAAATGTCTGATCTTCTCCACTCTGCGCATCATTTTCTTCCACTTCGAAAAACACGCTGTCTGGACTGTTCAGATTAATGCCGCCAGGGCGGTACCCCTGACTGGCCTGAATATATAAAAGGCTGTGATTATTAGGTTGATAACTGAGCACCGCTTTTGGTGTAAAGCCTTGATCACGGCTTTTTCCATCGCGCAGAATTGGGCCCTTGCCCAAGGAGCCATCTACAGTCGCCCGCGTTCGCTCATCCGAATAAAACCAGCGCAACCCTCCGGTCAAATTAAACTGGTAAGGCAAATGCAGCGTCGTTTCTCCAAAAAGAGCAACTTCATTGGTCCGTTCGCGACGTTTTTCTCTAAAGGCAACATCACCGTTTGCAGCAGGGGTTGCCAGAGAAGCAGCAAGTCCGGGGATAGTCAGGGATGATCGATAAATCTCGTGACGTTGAGAAGCAAAAGTACCAATCAGCCAATCAAACCTGCCACCGGCGCGCGATACAACCCGAGATTCGTTGGTAATCATATTTATCACACGAGCAACCGCAAACGGGCTAGCCGTAACCGGCAGTCCCGAGATGCTGGGGACAGAGCTGGATGCATCAATTAGATCATCAATTGTGCGGTGAACAATCGCCGTGGACGAGACTATGTCCCCCCAATGGTACGAACCTTTAACATCGATAAAAGGGTTTATATAGTCATCTTCATGGGGCTCTCTAACAAGATTGGCGCGATTATACGGACCCAGGGATTCCAGATAATATTGTGTGTCATCTGCAATCACATCCTGAAAGTTTATCCCGGTGGTTACTGACCAGTTCTCGTTCAGATAAGCCAGTAAACGCACACGTGTACCAAAAACATCAGTCGAGTTTACATTCTTCAGCCCAAGGGCAATATCATCAATGTAACCGGCGGTATGATCAATATATCCAGTTGCCCGAAATGCCAGGCGGTTTGATATCAGTGGTATATTGATCGTCGTGCTTAAACGTTTATTGGTACCCCCGTTCCGGGTACTTGAAATACCGGTGTGAAAACTGGCGGTGTAACGCTCCATATCTGGTGCATTGGTAACCACCCGATAGAGACCACCAAGMGATCCAGCGCCGTAAAGCGTGCCCTGCGGGCCGCGCAGCACCTCGACATGATCTACGTCTTCGAGCTGAAGATAGGGGTCGGGTTCGTTGTAATTCAGGCGAATATTATCCATATACGCTCCGATGGTGGCCTGTTGCCGGCCGGTAARGCTGCCATCAGAAATCCCCCGAATGAAAATTTTGTTACGACTGGGACCAAGATTAGTCGAGGACATGCCTGCCGTATGCAGCGCCAGTGMATTGGTGTCGGTTATTTGTAAACGCTCCATTTCAATGGAGCTTTTAACCGCCAGGCTAAGAGGAAGGCGCCGGGCAATCCCTGCGCGTTTTGTGGCACGCACAATGATAATATCTGCAGAGACATCGGGCTTCTCTATTTCAGACTTTAAGGCAAGAGATGGCTTGCCTGCACCACGTGTCGGTATTGGGGCCACAATAATACGATAGGCCCCTGGCCCGGCTTGAATAAAGCTATAACCGGAACCATCYAGAACGGCCTTCAAAGCATCTTCACGTGCAAACAGGCCCAGCACCGCTTTGTGTCTTGTTTTATCCAGATCCAGGTCGGAAAAATCAACCGAAATACGGGTTTGGCGCGCCAATTGGGTCAGCGCACGGTCAAGCCGCATGGGSGGAAGGTCAATTATAAAAGTCTTTTCGGCTTCGGCATATGAAGCTGGTGCACTCAAGAGCGCAGCTACGCTGATCAGGAATTTCAGCAGCCCTCTCAGATTTAATTTATAAATATTATATCGTACCATGATCATACCATTATTCGCGAAATATTTATTGGTCATTACGATTCAGTTCGTGATGCAAAAGAATATTTGAATTCGTTTCTTCTGCTTTCAACGAAAAGAAAGCCGTTAAATCTCGCAAGGCTCTTTTTTGGTCATGGATTTGTAATACTCCAGAAAATCTCAGGCCRCCAAGATCAGCTTCAGCCAAGACTATAGGCCTTTCGAAATAACGATTGAGCTCGGTCGTTACCATGTCCAGATCATCATTTTCAAAAACCAGTTGCCCTTGCTTCCATGCGGTAAGTTGCTCAGCGTTAAAGCTATGGGTAAGCATTCCATGACCGGTACGGTATTCCGCTTGCTCTCCAGCCTTAAGACGCAACGGTTTTGGAGCAGTTTTTGAAATATCACCATTGGCAATCACAAGACCAATATCAACAATACCCTCGGTTACGGATACTCTGGTGTGATCCGAATCATTACGAATATCAAACCGGGTTCCAACATCCGTGACTTTCAGGTTGTTGACAGCAACCATGAAGGGGCGTGCATTATCGTGATGTACAGAGAAAAAGGCTTCACCCTTTTTCATGTCCACCTGACGTACCTTCTTGCCATAGCGAATGGTAATATCTGTGTTGGTATTCAGCATGACGGTGGTACCATCTGCCAGAGTTATGGTGCGTTGCTCACCTATTCCAGTGCTATAGGAGGTACTTTGACTGCTAAGAAATACCGGGGAAATCAAAACCAGTAATGTGGCCGCAATAGCGGCCCCAAAACTACCACCAAATACGACGGGACGTGCGCGTGCTGCAGCGCGCAAACGGTGAAAGGGAAAAGCGATCACATTCTCATTGAGCTCTGACTCTTCATCTTTTATGCTTGTTAGTTCTGCCAGAACACCGGCGGTATCCCATATTCTGGCAACCGCATCATAGGCCGCATTATAGGTCGGATCGGTTTCCAGCCAGCGTGTAAATGCCATCCAGTCATCGCCACTCGCGGCGCCACCATGAAGACGCACGTGCCAATGCACGGCTTCTTTTTCAAGCCTGCCTTGGTCATGTGTATGTGCGTGTGTTTTCATGGCTATAATTTCTTGTTTTACATCTGGGTGACGCCACCAATTACGGAGATCCTCCAGTTTTATAAAAATATCTGGGTCCCGCTATCTTCCCATTATATCACTAAATACTTTAGAGCATGCCATCATGAGGTAACGAATTACCAACATCACACTGCTTCGCTAATATCCTGATCATTAGTCTTTTTCTCTATATATAAAGACATAGAACTGCCGCATCTAAAAACGCAATTATTTTTAAAGTTTTTCACACAGTCAATGGAGGGTGTAGCCCCCCCATGACGTCTTCCCGGTATGAGCAGCACATCAGCTGCCAAACAATAAATACCGAGGAAAGATCGTGAGTGTTTTAGAGTTACAGATCAGCAATGATGGCAAAGACCGCGGCCGGGTTTTAATCAACCGCGACACCGTTGGCAGCTATGCACGGGTAACCCCGGCCGTTATCTCGCTGACCAAACACTTCATGCCGGAACGCCGCCGTGTAGAGGCCTTCATTGAAAAAATATATGCTGAAAAATACGGTGCTAAATTAGACACACACTACCCTTACCTGATGAGTGCTCGTGATGCCTCTGGTAAAATTCTGGCCGCTATCGGTTTTCGCCTGGCCAAGGACGAGCCCCTTTTTCTGGAGCATTATCTCGATAACTCTATTGAACAGGACATCAGCAACAGCCTGTGCCGCAAAGTAAAGCGTGCTGAAATTGCGGAACTGGGCAGCCTGGCCTCCGAAGGTCACGGCGCCACCTTCTTCTTGTTTATGGTGTTGGCTGACTACTTGAAATCACAAGGGCTGAGCTACGCAACCATCACCGGAACCCGAGTTCTGAAGCGCTTTTTTGGACATCTTGGACTTGACCCTCGTCAACTGGCCAAAGCCGAAAAAATGCGCCTTCCTTGTCAGGGCGAACATTGGGGC
This sequence comes from Robiginitomaculum sp., assembly GCA_002733485.1. Classification (GTDB taxonomy): domain Bacteria; phylum Pseudomonadota; class Alphaproteobacteria; order Caulobacterales; family Maricaulaceae; genus Robiginitomaculum_B. The sequence continues at coordinate 9,979 of NVVU01000060.1, read as the reverse complement.
AGTTACTATGATAAAGCACCACAAGTTCTTTTTGGAGACATTGCTGCTGGGTGTCGCCTTCTCCCTGTAGACTACAAAGGCAGTGCCGGCATTGCTAATGATGTGGAACCACAACCGCTCTATTCCCGCCTGCATCAACCTCTGATCGGGGCAGCAAAATGAGCGCCGTAATTAATGCCATTCGAGACCATGCGCGCGTCAAACCTGATGCCCTGGCTCTGCAAGGCGCCGAGTGGAAGTGCACCTATAAAGATATGGCACTTGCCATCGACAGAACCGCAGACTGGCTGCAAAAGCATTGTCTGACCCACCGGCCCGTTGCCGTTGACGTATCCAACGGGCCTGCCTGGATAGTATTGGACCTGGCATTGGAGCAGGCATGTCTGGCCAGTGTGCCGCTGCCACCATTTTTTACCCCATTGCAAAGGCAACACGCCCTTGTCGATTGTGGTGCGAGATGGCTGATCAGCGACACGGAAGAGGTTGAACCAACCGATGGAGCGAAGGTTAAAACCTTTAACATCGGCCCCTTTTCCCTGCGGGCACATTCACTGGATTTTCCAAAAGCCAATATTCCCGATGGCACGGCGAAAATCACCTATACTTCCGGCTCGACAGGAAACCCCAAAGGGGTATGCCTTTCACAGGAAGGAATGGAAGCGGTATCACGTTCATTGGTTGAGGTTATTGGCAGTGATTATGCCGGGACACATTTTTCAGTACTTCCCCTCCCTGTTCTGCTTGAAAATGTTGCCGGTCTATACACTACTTTGCTAGCTGGCGGTTGCTGTCGTATAGAACCCTCGAAGGCCATCGGCTTTGAACACACCTTTATGCCTGACTTTTCCCTGTTGGCGCACAGCCTTCGTGAAGCCAAAGCCAGTAGTATCATACTGGTACCTGAAATTTTAGGCGGATTATTATCCACCCTGGAAACCGAAGATGGTCGCCTGGATGATATGCGCCTGATCGCTGTGGGTGGTGCACGTGTTGCCCCCGACCTTCTTAAACGAGCCAAAGACCGTGGCTTACCAGTATTCCAGGGTTATGGCCTGAGCGAAGTTGCCTCAGTAGTGGCCTTGAACACCCCCAATGATTATGACGCGGAAACCACCGGACGGGTACTGCCTCATGTCAAACTCAGTATTGATGACGATGGTGAGATTATTATCCATAACCCTGCTCTGCTGGGGTACACTGGCGCACATACCTTCTCCACACCTTTACGCACCGGGGATCTGGGCACCATTGATGATAATGGACGCCTTCGTATTACCGGGCGCAAAGCCAACATAATCATCTCTGGCTTTGGCCGTAACATCGCCCCGGAATGGGTGGAAAGTGAATTGCTGGCAGAGCCACAAATTGGCCAGGTAGTGGTTTATGGCGAAGCCAAGCCTGCGCTTGGTGCCCTGATTGTACCAGGTGGGTTTGATGTGGACGATGCCGCCTTGGCCGCTGCGATCACGCGCGCCAATGACCGTCTGCCCGATTATGCCCGTATTAAACACTGGGTCAAAACCATGCCCTTTATGCCGTCAAACGGACTGGCAACAGGCAATGGACGTCCCAAACGCAAACAAATTCTCAAGGAGTATAAAAAAATGACGGAATCCAGTTACGATTCAAAGGGCCAGAGCCGCTCTTTCTTCGAGCGTCTGGTTCAGGAAACCGCAACCGAGCAGCAATACTTAAGCGAAGTACCACAAATCATGGATGCCATGAAAGGCGATATTTCGCTGGAGACTTATATTGCTTATCTCACTGAGGCCTATCATCATGTCAAACATACGGTACCTTTGATGGAATGTGCAAAAGCGCATATGCCAAAGGAAAAAACTAATATGCTGGCCGCCCTTGATGAATATATCGAGGAAGAAACCGGGCATGAGGAGTGGATATTAAACGATATCGCCAATGCCGGCGGTGATGCTGAGGCCGTGCGCAATGGTCAGCCCCGGTTTGCCACTGAAATGATGGTTTCTTATGCTTATGACACCATTGCACGCGTTAATCCAGTCGCCTTTTTTGGCATGGTTCTGGTTCTTGAGGGCACCAGCACACAATTAGCCACCAATGGAGCCAAAGCAGTTCAGGAAAAACTGGGGCTGGAGGATAATTGTTTCTCCTATCTCACCTCTCATGGTGCACTCGATCTGGAGCACATGAAGTTTTTTGCCAGTCTGATGGGGGAAATTGATGACCCCCAAGACCAGGACGATATTCTTCACATGGCCAAAAATATGTTTGTCTTATTCGGCAATATGTTTGGCGGCATTCCCCATAATAAGGAGATTCAAAATGCGGCTTAAAGGAAAACATGTCGTTATCACCGGCGGTGCCGGTGGTCTGGGCAGTCGCATCAGCGCCTTGATGCAGAAAAAAGGCGCCCATCTGACCATTGTGGATCGTGCCAAAGAACTGCCTTTTGAGGCAGACCTGGTGACCGGGGATCTTTCAACCCAGGAAGGTATAGCCGCCATTGGCGAACAACTGGCTGACCTGGAGCCGGACATTCTGGTTAATCTGGCAGGCATTCAGTATTTTGGCCCGCTGGAACAACAAGCCAGCAACTCTATCCAGCTCACCTATATGATCAATCTGGTGGCACCGGTGATGTTAACCCAGGCTGTACTGCCATCCATGCGAAAACGCGGCAAAGGCCAGATCGTAAATATCGGCTCTATCTTCGGGTCCATTAACTTTGCCCATTTTGCCACTTATTCTTCGGCCAAAGCCGGTTTGAAAGGGTTTAGCGAAGCCATTAGACGCGAGCTGCAAAGCACCGGTATTGGCGTAACCTATATTGCACCGCGTGCCGTAAAAACACCGCTGAACAGCAATACCGTTATGCGCTTTGCAGAACTGACCCGCATGGCCATGGATGACCCTGATTATGTGGCAAACCGCATCGTTAAATCGATCATTGCCGGTAAAAAGGACGTCTATTTTGGCTTCCCCGAAAACTTCTTTGTACGCCTCAACGCGGTGTTACCACGCCTGGTTGATGGCTCTTTGGTGGCGAATGACAAGATCGCTCGTAACCTTTTTCAAATCCAACAACCCTGATTGGGAGACTTAAGATGAAAATGTTCACAYTTGCAATTTTTGGCGCGCTCATACTGGTGCAACCAACTTATGCTGAAGGCGTAGATGACGGTATTGCCCACCTTCAACAACAATGGGCGGCGATTAATTACCAGACATCTGATCCCAAAGTGCAACTTGAAAAAATGGCGGCTTTGGCGAATGAGGCGGATCAGTTCACTGCAGCCAACCCCAACCGTGCTGAACCTCTTGTCTGGTCGGCGATCATCAAAAGCACAGAAGCCGGCATGAAAGGCGGTATGGGCGCTTTGGGACTGGCCAAGCAGGCTCGTCGCGAACTGGAACAAGCCATTGCCATTGATGGCAAAGCGCTGAATGGCTCTGCCTATACCAGCCTTGGCTCCCTGTATTATCAGGTACCCGGTGGACCAATCGGATTTGGCAGCAAGAAAAAAGCCCGTGCCAATCTGCAACAGGCTCTGGCCATTAATCCCGACGGTATTGATGCCAATTATTTTTATGGTGACTTCCTATTGCATCGTAAAAAATATGATGAAGCCGTTATTGTTTTTGAACATGCGCTGACCGCCCCGGCGCGCCCCAGTCGGCCCGTTGCTGATGAGGGCCGCCGCAAGGAAATTGAGGCAAAGCTGGCCGAGGCGAAAGCTAAAATTAAGGGCTAGTGCTGCTAAAGCATAATTCACCTTCACACCCGTCCGGTTAATTCCGGGCGGGCTGTGGTGTTAAAACCAGCATCTACTGGGCAAATTGGATGGGGGTACAAAAAGGTCTAAGTACTATGCCTGACTTGAACATGGTTTTATTATCGCTCGATCATGTAAAAAAGCTTTTAGGTATTTTTGCGATTGCCGCCTTTACTATCGCAGCAAATGGGCCGCCCATTTCTCCCCGTACACTCGATTTCAAGTTTGGGACTATGGTCAACCCTCAGGACCATTCGGCCGCCCGCGGGGTGAGACCATTGCTGGTTTTGCTTTTACAAGCACGAACCGGCCGTGGCGTAACCCCAACCCTAACCCATAATGCGGCTTATTATGAACGTCTGTTATTTGGGCCGGGATATCCCAATGTCGCCGATTATTACAAGATCAACTCCTTCTTTATGACCAGCACCGCGATCYGTGGCGGCCGGGGCATGAGCTGGCGAAAGGCGGCCATGATTGGCCCGGTAATTGATACGACTCCCCTCAGCACAAAGAGGGCCCCTGATGCAGCCGATAAAGAGAATGGCGACCGTCGCTTTAGTAGCGTCAAGAGCATAGCTGCGGCGCAGGGGTTTGATTTTGGTCGCTATGACCGCAATCGGGATGGCACGGTTAACGAGGCTGAACTGGGCATATTGGTTGTCGATAACTTTTCCCGCGTTGGCGGACTCACCAGTGCCAGCCCCGGCTGTATAGACGTTCCGCGTCCGGCTGGGGGGCTAATTTCTGTATGTTCGGGGGTGTCATTTGTTGGTGAAGACACCAATATTGCCACGTTTGCTCATGAACTGAGCCATCAATTCGGCACCATTGACCTTTATGGTACCAATTGTCTGAGCAAGAACCTGTCGCTCATGTCCTGTACGGCGTCGGATGATCTGTTTTTAAGTTTCCTGGACCCCTGGCATCGTAGTCGTCTGGGCTGGTTAAAGCCGCGCCTATACTCACTGGCCAGTGCCGACTCGGCATATCTGGCAGAGCCCTCGAATACCTATGGAGATGCTTATAAGGGAGGCCCCATCATACTCTATGACCCAAGCCGCGGAACCAATGAGTTTTTTATACTGGAATACCGCGCGCGACAGCGTGATAAAGCCAACAAAGCCTATGGCTATGATGCGGATATTCCGCGTAATGGCGTTGTTGTCTGGCATGTCAAAACCGATACCGCCGGCAATCTGCTGAGCATTCCGGATCGCATACCGGATCGCTTTAATCACAAATGTGGGAAAGAGGATGACAAGGGCGTTTACCGGACCAGCAGCGCGATAATGGGAAAGCGATTGCGGGAAAACGCCATACAACAACCCACAAGACTGCCCGGCATAGGCCTGAGCTGTGGCAAGGTTATGTCTGCCGTAGTCATATCGCCGGGGAGAACCCGTGGTATCAACCGGTGGGGCGGCAGTCTGCCATGGACACCGCGCTCCGGCCCATTCTTCCTCAAATGGTTGAATAATGCCAACTCGGGATACGGGCAAGACACCGGCTTGCGGTTTCGGGTTTATGATATGGGCCAAAAAGGGGCCAGGGTCCGCTGGGATCCCCGCTAGTTGTTTTTCCAATAAGAAATACAGGGGATTTTCTCGCGGTCACACCGATCTGCATATTTGCGCGCAATCTCTGTGATCTCCTGCAACAAGCCACTTTGCAGGGTAATGGGGGTAAGTCCAAGGCCCAGCAAACTGTCATTTTTGACATGCAACTCGTTTTCAGCGGCTTCATTGCGCGGGTTATCTACATTTTCAATCTGCGCGCCGGTCAAGGTGCTGATCATCTGCGCCAGATCCCGCACCCGGTGGGTTTCGGTCATCTGGTTCATGATATGCACGCGCTCGCCGGCCTGCGGCGGATTTTCAACGGCGAGCAGAATGCACCTCACCGTGTCCTGAATGTTGATAAAGGCGCGGGTTTGACCGCCAGTGCCATGCACGGTCAAAGGATAATCAACCGCCGCCTGCATTAAAAACCGGTTCAGCACAGTGCCATAGTCGCCATCATAATCGAACCGGTTGATCAGGCGCTCATCCAGTCGGGTTTCCTCGGTTTGCGTGCCCCAGACAATGCCCTGGTGCAGGTCTGTAACCTTGATGCCGTCATTCTTGTTGTAAAAGGCAAACAGCAATTGATCCTGGGTTTTGGTCAAATGATAAATACTGCCCGGATTAGCCGGGTACAGGATTTCCTGAGTGAGATTTTCGCCATCATCGGTTTCCACTTTGATTTGCAGATACCCTTCGGGGATTTTCATGCCTGCCGTACCATAGCCATAAACCCCCATGGTGCCCAGATGGATCACATGAGTGTCCAGCATGTCGGCCTCAACGATAGCGGCCAGAATATTGTTGGTGGCGTTCAAATTGTTATCAACCGTATAACGCTTGTGATATGAGGATTTCATCGAATAAGGCGCTGCGCGCTGTTCTGCAAAATGGATCACCGCGTCGGGCTTGAATTCATTGAACAAAGATAAAAGCCGGTGATAGTGCTTGGCAATATTGAAGTTATAAAACGGGATGTCCTTGCCTGTAATCTCTTTCCAGGCAGCAAGGCGCGTGCCCATTGGGCTGATTGGCGTCAGGGAGCCAACTTCCAGCTCGTTATCAATATTTCGCCGTGACAGGTTATCAACAATAACCACCTCATGGCCCATTTTTGAAAGATGCAGAGCCGTTGGCCAGCCACAAAAWCCATCGCCGCCCAACACACAAATACGCTTACCCATCTCGGTCCCCTWAGACTCATCYWMYAGATTCAATAGATATAATTTCRGTGTTTGGCAAAGGTGTGACACRATWAAAAAARCRCAKRGMYKTWKYCCTGCRYTTTWTMWMWWTSRATTKRKYYGWYGTTATTYGCARCYGGCAAAGYCMYYGGCTTCCNTTTTGGTTTCATAYGGCRCGGCGACMTCTGCCCCMAMNCGTATCATGYAAAAGCGTAGTGGCATAACCGGGTRCTTTCAARCAAGTCATCACGCCAAATTACTCTATTTTARGGMGAATTTGTTGTGCGWGKAGAGTAAAKCGCACTCTTTTGGTTATTCCATATAAACCTGCACAGTTTTCKCYSKRMARTYGAAAANNAAAGCTNAANTATWKNTNAACTAKCCCTGTTCACCATACATCGCTATGTTTCTKAKYTATCNTTTCNAGGGGRTGTYRTTGAKRTCCGTMACCGRYTTTRTAAAACAATTRTGGAAACGAAAAGTCGTGCAGTTCGGGGCGCTCTATCTCGGTCTGGCGTGGGTTTTATTACAAGTGGCGATCGCCATCGAGACCACTATGAARCTACCCGATTGGGTCGATCAAACCACTTTGGTTCTATTGGTTATCGGGTTTCCACTGATGTTGCTGCTTGCCTGGGCGCAAGACAGTCAAGTCAAAGGCTCCGCAGTAACTGAACTCATACCAAAAGATGCTCCTGCGGATATAGCGAAGGGAGAACCATCCATTGTTGTTCTACCATTTCGCGCTCGTGAAAGTGACGAGGTTGAACAACTCACAGCAGAAGGCCTAACCGATGATATTACGTCTCTGCTAACGGGTGTGAAGGGTATAAAGGTCGCCCCTCGCCAGGCCGTTGGGCGGACACTCCCGCAAGATGCTGCCCCTCTACAAATCGCCAGCGATCTAGGCGGACGTTATGCTATGACAGGGAGTGTCAGGCGCAACAATGACCAGCTTCGCGTATCTTACGAACTAACCGACATCCGTGACAAGGAGCAGAAATGGTCGCAAAGTTTTGACCGACCTATCGACGATATTTTTGCCATTCAAGATGAAATCGCAAAAGGTGTGGTTGGCGCAGTGGGCACTGTTATATCTCGCGTTGAAAGCGCCCGTGCGTTACGCCAGCCACCGGCTAACCTGCAAGCCTGGGAGCTAACCCGGCGTGCCATTGCAATCGTCTGGGATTGGCGACCCGAAACCCTTGGGCAAGGTTTGCTTGATGTGCGAAAGGCAATCAGTCTTGATCCGAATTACGCGCTGGCCCATGCAGTACTTGCCATGATCTTGTCATGGCGGGCTGTATCTGCCTGGACTGAGGATATTGAGCAAGAGCGCGACGAAGCCTTGATAGAAGCAGATATTGCCGCAAGGCTGGGATTTGATAACGCTGAAGCACTCTGGCCGACAATCAACGCATATTGGGCAAGTACGCCCCAGCGCGCTGTTCAATTGTATGAACAATCAATAGAGCGCCATCCCGATATTTTTCTCGCCGCGCCTTTCGGATTAGCCCATGCCAGTGTGGCTTATGCAAAAATCGGACGAGTAGAGGAAGGTCTCGCCCTTATCCAGCAATTTCAGGACACGTTTCCCAACGACGAATATGGGGGCGTGTGGGCCCGCGTATTTAGGGGGTATATAGAGTTATGCCGCCGCCATTATAAAATTGTCGCCGATCTTCTTGCCAATACAGCATCTGAATACGACGGTATGTGCCGGGTGGTCGCTTTGATGAATTCAGACCAACAAGATGAAGCTGTGGCTGAATTCAATCGGTGGAAAGCTGTAAATCCGGATATCAATCTGGATCACTATATCGAGCAGTTCAAAATTTATCACATAGATAAATCGGTAGGCGCAGAATTGTCGGACGGCCTGGTTAGGTTGAAATCAGCGATCACAACCTTTTTATAGACGATAAACAAAACTACCAGTTGTTTACACGGACCTGTAAAGTTTCAAAAATTACGGGAAGTTTGACCGCAGTACGGAGGCATAAATGTCCACATTTGATGAAGCCCTGGCTGTCCACCCGGACGGAAACGGAATTTGGCGGGCGCATGCCGACCCCAGATGCGAGGCGAATACGGGTATGTTTGGCGGATGGACGGCGGCAATACTGCTAAAGGCTATTCTGGCGGATGCACAACATCATGGTGAGCCGATTGCGGTTACCACTAATTTCATAAGCCGGATTATACCTGGTGATGATGTTACCATCGGCACAACCCACCTCGGCGGTGGACGATCTTTGAACAACTGGCGCGCCGACCTTTACAAAACCGGCGAAAATGAAATTCTTTCAAGCGCCATGGTTGTCATGGCAAGCCGGCGCGAAAGTGATACGTTCACGGAATGGAATATGCCGGATGCACCAGCACCGGATGGGCTTGAAATATTTCATCCGCGCGGCACATTCGGGCTAAGCGTCGAGTTTCGTACTGTTTCCGGTTTTCCACCGATAAACCAGCCAGATACGAAATCACTGCACTGGATTCGCGAAGCATCGGGGCGTGCCCATGACGCTGTACAACTGGTCTACCTTGCGGATTGTTTTCCACCGCGCGTATTTTACATGAGCGAGGCATACAGGCCTTCTTCAAGCATCACCATGTCGGTTTATCTCTATGCGACTGCTGACGAGTTATCCCGTATTGGCGGCGACGATATTCTCAGTGAAGTCATCGGCACACGTGCGGAACAATCCACAGCCGGGGCGAAATTGCGTTTTTGGAGCAAAGACGGCGCACTCATAGCAACCAGTGAACAAATGTGCTGGTTCAGATAAAACCTGGTTTATTCGCAACCGGCGAAACCGTCCGCTTCCATTTTTGTTTCATAAGGCGCGGCGACATCCGCACCGGAAATGTAATTGCCTTTAATATCACCCCAGTCTTCGGCCTGGATTTCTACCATCCAGTTTACATAAGGGTCTTCATTGGCCAGGCTGGGATTAGCAACCAGCGCCTCATTTGAGGCTAGCACCTCGCCACCGGCAAGAGACTTGGCAGGGCCAACCCATTTACCTGATTCCACCGTAGCGCAGGAACGACCAGCCTTGACCTTGCGGCCAACTTTCTTTGGTGTAAAGGCAACCAGCTGGCCTGCCATAGCGGTGGCCACCGAGGTCATACCCAGCCTGATTTTACCGCCGCCTTCTTCTTTTACCCAGATATGGTTTTCCACATCATAAAGAAGGTCTTCGGGGAAATGGCAACCGCGAACGTCTGGCATGAGATGAATCCTTATAACTTAAATTTCAGACAGAATTTAACCGGATAGGTTTGGAAGCGCAACAAAACTCTCCAAGCTCGGCCACTTCCATTTTACCACTGACAAACAGATAAAGATGATTGGCCACCAGACGCATCATGGCAAGGCGATTGGGAGTGTCTTCATGATCAGGTTCCTGGACAATCAGGTTATAGTGATAGACCAGCTCCCGCGCGGTTTCGCGGCAGGCATTAAAACTGGGGT
>NVVU01000059.1 GCA_002733485.1 Robiginitomaculum sp. | reverse complement strand
GAAAAACCCCATTGTGGAAATGCTGATCCCCTCGGTGGTGGATGACAGTCTGGCCCCGCCGGGATGCCATGTGGCCAGTCTGTTTTGCCAGCAATTTGCCCCCACTTTGCCGGATGGGCGAAATTGGGACGAAGAAGAAAGTGCCGCCGCCGATGTTATTCTGGATACGGTTGAACAACACGCACCGGGCTTTCGTGCCTCAATTGTGGGCCAGACGTGCCTCTCGCCCAAGGGTTTGGAGGACAAGTTCGGCCTCATTGCAGGAGACATCATGCACGGCAATATGACCATTGATCAGCTCTGGTCGGCGCGCCCGGTGCTGGGCCATGGCAGTTATCGCGGGCCGGTAAAGGGGCTTTATATGTGCGGCGCAGGCACCCATCCCGGTGGCGGGGTGACCGGCGCGCCCGGACATAATGCCGCCCATGTGATCATTAGGGATGGCGGATCGCACCGCCGGTTTCAGTCATGAGCGCCAGCCCCATTAGCCAGTTTAATCGGGCGCTTGTGCGCTGTCCGGCACCATCAGTGGCCCATGGCCTGCGCGCCGACGATGTTGGTAATCCAGACTTTGAAGGCATTGTTGCCGAGCACGAAACCTATATCGCCGCCCTGAAAAGCGCGGGTGTTAAGGTGAGCGTGCTGCCGTCCTTATCAGAATTTCCAGATGCCATTTTCGTCGAAGATCCGGCTTTGGTGTTCACCCAGGGCGCCATTGCCTTGCGTTCTGGCGCGCCTACCCGCGCCGGTGAAACAGCGGCCATGATGCCGGTTTTACAGGACAACTTTGACACCGTGCTGTCCTTGCCCAAAGGCGGCACGGTAGAGGGCGGCGATGTGCTGGTCACGCCGGACGCGGTGATGATTGGCCTTTCGGCACGCACCGATGAAGCGGGCGCGCGCGCGCTGGTTTCCTGTCTTGAGACCTTGGGGATTAACGGCAGGATTGTCCGCACCCCCCCGGACGTATTGCACTTTAAAACCGATTGTTCGCTTTTATCCGAAGATACGGTGCTCTGCACCAAGCGGCTGGCACGATCGGGGGTGTTTGATCATCTTAACATCATACTGGTCCCCGAGGACGAAGAAGCCGCCGCCAATGCCCTGCGCGTTAATGATGTGGTGATGGTGGGTTCACAATTTCCAAAAACCCTGGAAGCACTGACCCAAAGCGGCTATGAAATTGTGCCACTGGATACCCGCCAGATCGGCATGATTGATGCCGGGCTGTCCTGCATGTCCTTGCGCTGGTTCGTCCCATGAGCGGCGCTAAGCCCAAGGCCAGCATGGGCTTTTGGAAAGTCTGGTCAATGACCGTGGGCGTGATGATTGGCTCAGGGATTTTTTTGTTGCCGGCGGTCATGGCCCCCTATGGGGGACTGGGATTTTTGGGATGGGTGCTTAGTGGCTGTGGGGCCATACTGATTGCCCTGATCCTTGGCCGCCTGGCCAGCCGAACGACGCGTACTGGCGGCCCCTATGCCTATGCCCATGACGCCTTTGGCAATCTGGCCGGATTTTTGGTGGGCTGGGGCTATTGGCTGGCGGTGGTGTTTGCCATTGCCGCCGTCGGTGTGGCGTTTGCCGGTTATCTGGCCTCGTTAATCCCGGTGCTGGCGGGCAACCTCTTGGCACAGGCCGCCGTGGCCAGCGCCATGATCTGGCTGTTAACCGCCATCAATATGCGCGGCATTGCCGAAGGCGCGGCGGTGCAATTGCTGATGTCGGTGCTGAAATTATTGCCATTAYTGGTCATCATTGCCCTGGGGGTATTTGCCGGAACCGTTGATAACATTCCCGCTTTTAACCCGGAAGGAAAACCCATCCTGCCGGCGCTGGCGGCCACGGCGCTTCTGACCATGTGGGCATTTTTGGGGATCGAGGCAGGTGTGGTACCAGCAGGCGATGTCATCAACCCCAAACGCACCATTCCGCGCGCGGTTATTTTTGGTACTTTGTGTGTAACCGCTGTTTATATCGCCTCCACGGCGGCAGTGATGATGCTGGTTCCCCCGGAGGTCTTGGTCAGTTCCACCGCGCCCTTTGTTGACGCTGCCAAGACCCTTGGCCCCATTGGCGCGCCGCTGATTGCCATTGGCGCGCTGATTGCCACCGCCGGTTCCATGAATGGCAATATCCTGCTGGGCGGACAAATGCCCATGGCCGTCGCGCTGGACGGGCTGGCCCCCAAGTTTCTGGCCCGGCGAAACAAAGGCCATGCGCCGTTTTTTTCGCTATTGATATCATCCAGCATTTCAACGGTTCTGTTGCTGTTTAATTATGCCGATGGTCTGGTGGCGGCTTTCACATTTTTGCTATCCATGTCGACCCTGTCCACCTTAGTTCCCTATGCGGTGTCGGCGCTGGCGGATCTGCGTTATTCCTGGAAACAGGCAAGCGGATGGGCCGCCATTGCCATGATTACCATTGCATTTACCCTGATGGCGATGATCGGATCGGGCCTGAAAGTGCTGATCTGGGGTGTGCCCATGCTGGCCGCCGGCATACCCGTTTTTTACCTGTTCAAGCGTTCCCGACCTCCAGGCGCCTAGTGCATTTTGCGCCGTACCCTACATTCGGTTATGATGGCCGAACCATCAGGAGGACAACATGAAACGTCGTGATTTTCTCAAAGCAGGCTTGGCCCTGGGGGCAGCCCAAGCCACAGCAGTACATGCACAATTACCGTTGAAACCGGTTAAACTGGTAATCGTTGGGGATGGGGCCGTTGGTAAAACCAGTTCCCTGATTTCCTATACCACCAACGCTTTTCCCAGCGAGTACATTCCAATGGTTTTTGATAATTACAGCGCCAACATCATGGTTGATGGAAAACCCATTAATCTTGGCCTGTGGGATACGGCCGGGCAGAGTGATTATGATCGGCTGCGGCCGCTAAGCTATCCGCAAACAGATATTTTCATCATCGCCTATTCGATCATTTCACCCTCCAGCTTTGAAAATGTATCCAGCAAATGGCTGCCGGAACTGCGTCACCACAACCCCCATACGCCAATATTACTGGCTGGGTACAAAACAGATCTGCGCGATGACCCAAATGCGCGCATAAGAGACTCCGTTAAAAGCGCTGCAGACGGCAAAGCCCTGGCCCGCTCCTTGGGACTGATTTATCGCGAATGTTCCGCCCTGACCCAGATTGGATTAAAGGATGTATTTGATACCTCGGTACGTCTTGCCCTGGGCACCTTGAATGCGCGCGCATTCAAGATTATGCCCCTGCACCGCAAGAACAAATTCAAACTGAAAAAACGCCCTTTATCCTATCCCTTGCCGAGGCATTAATCCCCGATAGGCGTTAGAAAGTGCGGCCAAATTTAAAGAACAACTGAGTGGTACTGCCACTGCCATAGGCACCGCCAATAAATAACGGCCCCAGGGGCGTATCGGCCCCAACGTATATTGACCCGGCATAGATATTGGTCTGTTCGGCGATATCAAAAAAGCTGAGCGGTATGCGGCTGACTTCGCCAAGAACACCTACATAAATGGGCAAATCGATCAGCTTGCCAGTATCGGTCAGCCGTTTGAAAACCTCCACAGATCCATAGGAAAATGAATTGGTTGGAAGAGAATTATTTGCAAATGAGCCGATTTGCCGAAAACCGCCAAGCGAGAAAAATTCGAGTGAGCTGTTAATGCCGATGGTATCGGAAGTTTTCCCATAGCGGGCATTCAGCAACACACCATAGGAACCAACGCCAAAGGCGGTGAGCCAGGAGGCATTCAAGGTGTCTATAGTCGCCGTATCATTTTTGCCCAGATCATAGACCCGTTTTGCCCGGACACGCATGCGATGACCGGAAGTCGGCCAATCGTTTCGATCCAGCGTATCAGCGGCGAAATACAGACCGACATTGGCACGATCCGCACTGGTAGTTTTAAAATCATCAAAAATACTCACAATTTCAGAGATGCGTGTATTCTCGACCCCGGCTTCCAGGGCCATTACGCCCCATTTCCCGATCTCGCGCCCAACGCGACCACGCACGCCAACATTTTTGGCCAGAAAATCACCAACACGGATTGTCAGAATATCAATTTTTCGCTGTTCCCACCGGGCGAACACCTCGGGCTGGATAAAGAACCGTCCCCCCGCGCCAAAGGGTTGATACCATTCAGCGCTAAGCCCGATATTGGTACCAAATTCGCCGGAAAGGCTGAAATCTCCGCCACGCGCACTCAGTGGCTTGCGGGTTAATCTGGCCAGCACAGAATAGCTGGAGCTGCCCTCAAAATCATTGGTGGCATTGATGCCAACCTGCAGGAGGTTTCGCCCCAGCGCGTTCTTGTCAACCGTCAGGACGGTAGCCCCGTTGGACTGGCCAATATCAACCTCGCCAAAGCCGCCAAAGGAGGCCAGATCGCGCAGGCGGCGTTTTTTTATGGTCGGATTATCTCCCTTGCCGTGTCCCTGCAGATAACGGTTGCGGATCAGGCTATCTTTTACCAGCGTGTGATTGATTATGGTCAAATCAGACGACAGCATAACCGGACTGGCAGGCATGATTTGTCGATGCGCCGGCGCCGCCTTGGCCTTGATGGCCAGCAAGGCATCACGCAGGCTCAGCCCGACTTTTCGGCCCGCCGCAATGCCCTCGCGCGAACGTTCATAGGCGGCAGTGCCAATATTGATGGTGTTGGGGCGAATGATCAGATCATCATCATCCAGAAGGACAAGTTCACGTTGTACCCCCCGCCACACCATAATCGTGGTAATCTGCATGGCGGTTCCAGCCACCGAAATATCAGCCGACGGGGCTTCGGGAGGATTGGAAACATCCACGGCAATAATGATATCGGCCCCCATCTTAATAGCGGCCGCGATCGGCAGGTTCGAGGCAATACCGCCATCCACATACAGTTTCCCGTCGATCTCTCTGGGCGCAAAAACGCCGGGCACCGCCATACTGGCCAATATGCTTTCGACTAGATCGCCATGCCCAAAAGCCTTGGCCTCGCCAGTATGCAAATCGGTGGCAACAGCACGGAAGGGAATTTCCAGCTGGTCAAAATCTGCATCCATGGAAACATTAGAGAGAAGCTCCCGATAGAGGAGTTTTAATCCGCTCATCGAGGACAGACCGCCCGGAAGCTTCAGGCCGTTTTTGCCAACGCCGGCAACATTGCCGGAGAAATAAGATTCTTCGCGTTCCTTTTCGACAAAGGATTTATCACGGCGCGGTGCATTGCCTCTGAAAACCTTGCCCCAGTCATTACTGGTCAGAATATCGCCGATCTCGTCCGCCGAATATCCCACCGCATAAAACGAACCCACCACCGAACCCATGCTGGTGCCGGTTATGCAATGTATGGGTATCTCCAGCTCGTCCAGGATTTGCATAACGCCCACCTGGGTGCTGGCCTTGGCGCCGCCGCCGCTGAGCACCAGCCCCACATCCAGACCATCTTCATCATCAAAATCACAGGCCAGCACCGGCTGGCCCATAAGCGCCCAGATAATCCCCAGCACGCAGAAGTGTTTCAAGCGCATGTTATCCCCCATGACCGACTCTGTACGTCCCGCAAAGCCTTGCCCCTGTATTGACACATCCAGGGCGTACTATCCAGCAAGAGGTGTTTACACCTGATTGCTTGGGAACACGCCTGAAAATTGATATAGGGTGATGATCGCTTTATCCTCGTCTCTGGAAGGGAATGTTTTTTGGGCACTGATACGCAAAGTAGAATGCTTGACCTTCTTGATCAGGCCTATTCAGTCTCGGAAGATAGTGACCAACTGGACGCCTTGCTGGAAAGTGCGCACAGCTACCTGTTTGAAGACCAGAAAAATGCCATCGTCGCAAAAAATCTTCCCCATTTTGCTGATCTGGACCCCCATCTGGAAACTCATATAAGCCGGCTTGAAGATCTCATTGAGCGCCGCAGCGATGATGATAAAATAGGACTTACCATTGGACATCATGGCCAGTTGATCATCAACAACAAGGGCCAAATTCTRACGGCCAACACACAGGCAAAAGATTTATTGAAAGGAGCGAGCGATGTATTCATTGACAAACTTCCTCTCAGCCATGACAGCATTCACGCTCTGCGGGGCATCATCAAGGAAATTACTGCGGGCGTTCAAAAACTGGAGCGGGTGATTTACCTGCAGATAGAAACAGATCCACCGCGTTCTGCCTTTGGATACTGCCGTGCCTTGCCCATTGGGGATGACGCGATAGGACTGCATATCAGCCTTTCATATTTTGACTGGTCACCAGCCATAATTTCCAACTTGCAAAGCGCGCTGGGACTCAGCGAGAGTGAAGGCTTGGTCCTGCAAAGCATTTTGATGGGACATAGCCATAAAGAAATTGCGGGGATACGCGATCGCTCGCTCGATACCATAAAAACACAGGCCAAAGCCATTTTACGCAAAGCACGTTGCGCCAAGATGAATGATCTTGTCCATTTGTGTACCAGTATTGCCTATGTCATCGGCTTGTCAGAAAGTGCTGCAACCAAGACACAGGGCAATGCAAACTGGGTTACGCCCCGGCAAGGCTTGCACGCGCTGCCTTTGCCGCACCAGCGCACCCTGGCCTATTACGAATATGGCGACCCAAAGGGTTTGCCGGTTTTGTTTGTTCATGGTTTTTTTCAAGGTCCGTTTTTTCCGGACGGTATGAAGCGCGACTTTTTGAAGAGAGGTCTCAGGCTGATTGCGCCATCCCGACCATATTTTGGTTATACCAGCGCTCCCACCAACAAGAGGCAGTATAACGCAACGGCTTGTGAAGATATGGTGGCATTAATCCAGCACTTGAATTTGGACGGTAAAGTGCTGATTGCGGCGCACCATGGCGGGGTCAGCCATGCCTTTCGCCTTGCCAAACACATAGAAAACCAACTGACGGGCATGGTCATGATTGGCGCCGGGATACCCCTGACGGTCGAACATATCCAGTTTATGACCAAACAGGCCCGCATGACCTCGGTTGCCTCACGCCATGCTCCATCCGTACTCAAGCTGATTGCCACCATGGGAATACGAACATACCGGAAAAAAGGATTGCAGGCGTTTATGGAAGACCATTATTCGCCAACGCCTTTCGACAAGCCCTGTATTTATGATCCACACATACAGCCAAAACTCTATGAAGGTATGTATCATCTGGTTGAACAGGGAGCCGATGCCTTTGTGCATGACGGGCGGGCGCAACTGGCCGACTGGACGACGGACCTTGAGGCGGTCAATTGCAATCAAAGCTGGATACAGGGCAAGCATTGCCACCTTATGGGGGCTCATTTTGTCGCGGATTATGTACGTACCCACAGTAATCACAGCGTTGAAATCCTTGAAGATGCCGGCTATAATATCCTGTACCAGAAACCAAAGCACGTGGTAAAAACCATATATGACGCTGCCCATTAGGCATAACGCCGGTGCCCCCCACGAGCGCCTGCCGCCACGCATTGAAACACCCATGGTACGGGGATCAAAATGCGTGATAGCCGCGCCATGGGTATGGCGTAATTTATTGAGTACATTCACTAAACCGTCACCGTAACTCTTAGTAAAGTGGAGCGGGAACAAACACTTGGGGGCATGGCAAATATGCGATGTCTGGGGGGAAAAATAACCTCAAGCACGTTGTTTGTTGCAGGTATTCGGTTATGGTTTGGTTTTGATGGGTTCACACGGGGGGCGTGTTTGTGGGCAAGAACGGGGCTAAGAACGAGATAAAATCTTTGGCGGCGATGCCGGCGACAAAAATTGCCGTGTGGGTAGGGTTAGCATTGCTGATTGCCTTTGTCGTTGCAGCCATTGTTTATCCGAAATTTGTTTATAATCCACAGAAAACCCACATAACCGATGAAGCCTCGACCATTAATGCTAAGGTGCTTTACCAGCAGGACATCCTGCCGATCCTGGAACGCCGGTGTGTCGTTTGTCATGCCTGTTACGATGCGCCGTGTCAGCTGAAACTATCTTCCTATGAAGGTATTGAACGCGGTGCCAGCAAAGAGGCGGTTTATAACCCCTCCAGATTAACGCCAATGGACCCGACCCGGCTTTTTATTGATGCGTCCAGCACTAAGGCGTGGCGCGAAAAGAGTTTTTTTCCGGTTACCGGTTTATCTGAAAATACGGAAAACCACTCATCACCAAACTCTCTATTTCTACGAATGATAGAACTGGGCCATGCAAATCCCTTGGCACAAAATCAAAAGCTTCCTGCCTCGGTAGATTTGAATATAGAGCGAGAGCTAACTTGCCCTGCGGTTGGCGAATTTGAAAAATATGCCCAAAAAAATGAATTTGGTGGCATGCCTTATGGCATGGCACCTCTAGACGATCTGGATTATGAAAAATTGCACACCTGGGCCAGTCTTGGTGCGCCGGGCACCCGGATCGTACCCGACCTTTCCCCGCAAATGTTGCAGAGAATTCAGCAATGGGAAGCCCTGCTCAATGGACAGGGCACCAAACACAGACTGGCGGCCCGGTATGTGTATGAACACCTGTTTCTGGCGCATCTGTATTTTGATGACCTGCCACTTGGGCGCTATTTTCGCCTGGTTCGCTCAACAACCCCGCCGGGGCAGCCGGTGGCTGAAGTCACTGCCCTGCACCCGAACAGTACGCCCGGCAGTGATCCGTTTTACTATCGCTTTCGCCTGATCACGTCGACGATTGTCCATAAAACGCATATTATCTTTCCGCTGAACGCGGTACGGCGTGAACGGATCCAGTCATTGTTGTTCACGTCCAACTGGAATATTGAAACCCTCCCGGGCTATGAGAGCCGCACGGCCTCGAACCCGTTTATAACCTTTGCGGCGATCCCGGCGCGCGCGCGTTATGAATTCATGCTCGACAATGCCCGCTTTATGATCATGGCGTTTATTCGTGGTCCGGTGTGCCGGGGGCAAGTGGCACTGAACGTCATTGACGATCATTTCTATATTGCCTTTCTCGATCCTGATCATGACCTTTCCATCACGGATGCCGGCTATCTTGATCATGCCAAAACCATGATCAAGATCCCTGAAGACAGCGTTTCTCCACTGTCCTTGTTGTTACGCTGGAAAAAATACCTGTCCTCACACCGGGGGTATCTGGAATTTCGGGAAAAGGCTTATTTTCAAAATGATCCTGAAGGCAGCGACAACGCCATGGAGGCGTTGTGGGGTGGCAATGCCTATAATACTGACAGCTTTCTGACCGTCTTTCGCCATTTCGACAGTGCCAGCGTCGTGCCCGGCTTTGTCGGCGAAACCCCAAAGAAAATCCTGATCATGGATTATCCCGTTTTCGAACGTATTTATTATAACCTGGTGGCCAATTACGATGTTTTTGGCAATGTTACCCACCAGCTTCTGACACGGTTATCGATGGATTACCTGCGTATGGAAGCGGAAGACATCACTCTTGGCTTTTTGCCGCCGAAAATGCGTCATGACGCCCGCGCTAAATGGTATGTCGGGGCCGATGCACAGATAAACCTTTTTCTGGCTCATAAAATGGCCAACCAGAAACGCGGAACCAGCCTTTCATTTCACACCGATGATCCGGTAAAGGAACTCATCGTAAAAATATCTGACCAGTTTCCACAACTCTCGGAAAATCAGGATGATTTAAACCGTTGCCACGATCTAAAATGCCGGGTTAGTACGCCCCTGAGCCAGCTGACTTCAACACCTGGGAAATTTGTTCAACAGATGCCTGACCTTGTGGTTTTGCGCGTTCGTGACAGCAAAATTGGTGATCAGGTTTATACAATCATACGCAACAAGGCCCATACTAATGTTGCCTTTATTTTTGGCGAGGAAAAACGGCGACGTCCAGAAGACGATACATTGTCCATAGTGCCGGGCTTCATGGGCAGCTATCCAAACTTTTTCTTTTCTATCGATACAGGGCAACAGGATGAATTTGTCGCAGCATTGCTGGCGATGAAAAACGTCGTTGATTTTGAACAGTTCATAGAAACGTACGGCATTCGGCGCACAAGCCCGAAATTCTGGAAAACTTCTGATTGGTTCAACGCGCAATATACCCGCATCAACCCCGTTGAGGCCGGGCTTCTGGACCTAAACCGCTATAGAAATCACTGAACAGAAAAGTAAGCAACGTGGCAAAAAACTCTATCATTCCGGCGATGAGCACGCCGCTGGCATCTATATTTGGCAGTGGATTTCTGGTGGTTGTGCCCATACTGGCCAGCGCCGTTGGTCCCTATGCGGTCTTTGCAATGATTGCTGTTGCGTTGGTCGCCTTTTTGGTCGGCAGCATTGTCCGGCATAATATTTTGTGTGCAGAGCCTGCACTTATTTTGGGCAGTAAACGATTGACCGTTGGCGTGGAAAGGCTCTCCGATGTTGCGCTGGTGGCGGCTTATATCGTTTCAATCTGTCTATATATCCACATCCTGTCCACTTTTGTGCTTGCCAGTTTTGGTATGGATACCCCGTTCAACAAAAGCATGCTGACCACTCTGGTCATTGGCAGCATCACCGCCATTGGTCTGTTTGGCGGGCTAAAGCCACTGGAAAACCTTGAACGCTGGGCACTTTATGTAACGATCCTGATCCTTGCCGTTTTGCTGATCATGTTTGCGCTGTATGATGGCAAACAATTTCTGGCGCAGGGGTATTTTACGCTACCCGAAATGCCAAAACGCTCTTTGTGGGAAATTTCCACCATTGTGGCCGGGACGCTGATTGTGGTGCAGGGCTTTGAGACTACCCGTTATCTGGGTGATCATTTTGACAGCCCGACGCGCATTCGCGCCTCGCGCTGGTCACAATATTTTTCGCTCAGCATCTATGTGTTGTTCGTGGCTCTGGCGCAACCAATATTACCGATACTGAAGGGCAATTATGCCGACAACAGCCTGATCACACTGGCCGCCACGGCTGCAGTGTTTTTACCGTTACCGCTCATCATCGCCGCCACACTTTCGCAGTTTTCTGCTGCGGTAGCCGATGCCCTGGCGGCCGTTTCCAATATTCAGGAAGTGAGTAAAAAACGTTTTGACATTCGCTGGGGCTATGCGCTGGTTGGCGGGTCTGCCATGGCGCTGGCCTGGTATGGATCGACCTTTCAAATCATCACTCTGGCTTCGCGCGCCTTTGCGTTTTATTACCTGTTGCAGTGCATGGTGGCGTATTCGGTCTGTACAAACCATCTGGAACGCGCCCGTTTCGTTGTCATCGGGCTGATTCTCGTCTTTGTGCTGGTGTTTGCCGTTCCGGCAGGCTGAGACATCAGTTCAATTGAACCAGGATTCCCTGAGCTGCCAGACCAATGCCCACAGTGAAAACAAGTGCAATACCCCAGGTCAACGTGACCAATGCCCTGGAACGTATTGCAATGACCGGCGCATCATCACCTTGTTGATACATCGGCACGACAATGCGTAAATAAACGGCCAGCGACAATACACTGTTGAGAATAGCCACCACCGTCAGCCAAGTATAACCGGCATCGATTGACGCGCCGAAAAGCAGGAACTTTCCAACAAAACCGGCCAGCGGCGGGATACCCACCAATGATAGCAAAAACACCACCATAGCTACTCCCATGGCAATGTGCCTGCGCCCCATGCCGGAAAAATCGTCCAGCGTGCGGCCTGTGCCCATGACCACCGCAAAGGCACCCAGATTCATCGCGGCATAGGCAGCAGCAAATACAATCAGGGAAGTCAAGGCCAGAGGACTGGCCCCCACGGCGATCACGCCTAGCAAAAAATAACCGGCCTGGGCAATGGAGGAATAAGCCAGCAGTCGAACAATATTGCTTTGCACCAGTGCGGCCAGATATCCATAGGTCATGGTCAGGACGGCGATAACGGCAATCACCAATGGCCATCCCGTGGACATTGGCAGATCACGCACCACTTGTGCCAGCGCGAAAATCGCGCCCAGCTTGGGCACCACTGACATATAGGCGGCCACAGATACCGGCGCACCATCATAAGCATCCGGAGCCCAGAAATGAAACGGCACAAGCGAGGCCTTATAGCCAAGCCCGACTAGAACTGCGATGAGGCCAAGCGCAGCAATCACCGGTTTGGATTCCAGGCGGGACAAATCACTGATTAGCGTTGAGCCGGTGCCGCCAAACCAATAACTAAGCCCAAAAATCATAATCGCGCCGGTGACCGAGGCAAACACAAAAAACTTCATCGCCGCTTCGGTGGCATGATCATCACGGGGATAGGCCACCAGTGCAAACGAGCCCAGCCCGGCCAGCAGGACGCCCAGCACTAACAGCATGGTATCTCCGGAACCGGAGAGTAGAAGTGCTCCCAGCGTGACCAGACAAAGAAGTACATAAACCGTGCCTTCACGGTCACTGCCTCCAATTTCAGCGCGTGCCAGCAAAATTGACAATGCCGTTGCGGGTAGCAGGATCAGTTTGGCCCAGATGCTTAGTATATCTACCCGATAGGTACCGCTGAACACACTGGTATCCAGACCCAGCATGGGCACGGTCATAACGGTTGCCAGCAGAAGACCGGCAAGCGTAACGACAAAGGCCAGTCGCGGCTGACGCACCATTTCGGCGATTAACGCAAAAACCACCGTCAGCAAGACGATAATTTCGGGGATCAGAAAGGCCAGATCACGTTCCATCAGAATTGCAACATTGATGTGGTTTTATGAATAATATCCAGCATCCAGAACGGGGCAATGCCGACCACAATGATGAGGACCAATAACGGCCCCACGGCCAGCACTTCACGCAGGCTTAAATCCGGCATGCTTGCCCATTTCTTGCCCGGCTCGCCCAGAAACACGGCGCTGATCGCGCGCAAATAAAGGCCGGCGGTAATGACAATCCCGAGGATAACAATGGTCGCCACTGGCTCAACCTGAAGCGTGGCCAAGAAAATCTGAAACTCGGCCGGAAAGTGCGCCAGCCCTGGAAGGCCCAGCGAGGCAAAGGCAGCCAGTACAAAAGACCAGCCAAGAATGGGCACCACTTTTAACAAGCCTCCAAACTCAGACATTTCGCGGGTGTTGGCACGGTCTTGCAACATACCGACAAGGAAGAATAACGCGCCCGTGACCAGGCCGTGACTGACCATTTGCAACACCGCGCCGTCCAGAGCCGTAGCCCGGATCGCCGGATCGATCGCCAGCGCGGCAATCGCCACCCCGACAACGATATAGCCCATATGATTGACCGAGGTGTAGGCCACCAGACGCTTCAGATCACTTTGCGCCAAAGCGGCAAAGGCCCCATAAAGCGCCGCAATAACACCAAAGGCCAGAATGACCAGCCCGGCCTCGCGAAAGGCATCAGGGGTCATTTGCAAGGCAAAACGTATCAGACCATACGTGCCAAATTTCAACATCACACCGGCCAGAATGACACTGCCGGCCGCCGGAGCCTGCACATGGGCGGCGGGCAGCCAGGTGTGGAAAGGAAATACCGGCGTCTTGACCGCAAAAGTGAACAGCATGGCCACCAGCGCCAGCATGGCCGCCATGCCGCCAAGGGGTGGGTTTTCGATCCATACACGCATGTCAAAGGTATGTGGATCACTACCCAGATATAGCCCGAGAATGGCCAGAAGCAGTGGCAGACTGCCCAGCAGGGTATAAATGAAAAACATCAGGGCGGCTCGCTGGCGATCCTCGTGCCCCCACCCGGCAATCATGAAATACATCGATACCAGCGACACTTCGAAAAACACATAAAACAGGATCGCGTCCAATGCTGCGAACGTGCCAAGGGCCGCCGTTTCCAAAAGCAGCATTAGCACAACAAACGCGTGCGGGCGCTCACGTACTTTGGCCGAATAGATAAAGGTCAGGAAAAACAATACCGCGCTTAGCAAAATTAGCGGCAGGCTAATCCCATCCACACCAACGCGGTACGCCGCTCCAATGGTGGGCATCCAGTCTATCTGTTCAACTTGTGCAAAGCCGGTCGCATTCACCCCGCGCATCCACATCCACACCGCCCCAGCCAGGGTCAGCCCGCTAATGCCGATGCCAATGGCGTGCACCATTGGGGCAGGTGCCCTTCGCAGGCCCATGACGACAAGCGCCCCCAGAAGCGGCAGAAAAATAGTGATGGATACGATGGGAAGCACGCAGGTCTCTCCTTATCAATAAACCAGTAAAGCGACGGTAAGTACGGCAAGGATCAATGCCGTACCCACAACCATAATTGCCATTTCGCGATGAATGAGGCCGCTTTGCAAAGTGCGGGCACGACCGCCAAGTTTGATGGTGCCGCGCACCAGCGAGAAGATCAGCCCGTCAATGCCGCGCTCATCGCCAAAACGCGCGGCCCGGCCAATGCCAAGCCCAAAACGCCCAATGGACAAAACCCCGTCATACAAGGCCCGCTCCAGCTGCTCGCATCGTGCCGCAATAAAAAAGGCGGGCCGCACCACCCAGGTGTCAAATCCTCCGGCAATGGCAAAGCCTTGCCGCGTCCATGGCAGAAGCGGCCCCAGCAGGCGCTGCACCCCGACAAACCAGCCCAGGGCCAGACCGCTTAATGCCGCCCCTAAGCCAAGAACTTGCGCTAAAGTACTTTCTGGTAAAGATGCGTTTAGCAGTGTTGCTATTGATGGGAAGAGGGCCCCCACTACCACCGCCAGTGTTACCAGGCCTGCCAGTCCAGCGCTCATCCAGCCCAGGCCCGCAAAGTTGCGTTTCTGGGCCTTGCCGCGCCACAAAATATGTAGAGCCCGGGCCATATAGGCCCCCGTCAATACCGTCCCGGCCAACGCAAAGGTCGCCAGCAACGCTGCATGAGGGGAGGCCAGCGTTGCGGCAATGATGGCATCCTTGGAAAAGAACCCGCTTAAAGGTGGGATACCGGCCAGCGCCAGCGCGGCCAGGGCAAAGCCAAAAAATATCCGTGGCCGGTCGCGCCCCACGCCTTCCAGCGCCTTGAACTCTGTGCTTTCCCTGCTGTGCTGAAACACCCCGGCCCCCAGAAACAGAGAGCTTTTAATCGCCGCGTGGGCAATCAGGTGCAACAGGGCCGCCAGCGGCACACCAGCACCCACGGCGACCAGCATCAGCCCGTACTGGCTGGAAGTTGAAGCGGCTAGCAGGCGTTTCAGATCACGCTCGCCCAGCGCAATCAGGCCGGTGACTATAGTGGTTATGCCGCCGACAACACCAATGACCAGCAAAGTCTGGGGTGACAGCATTGGCGCGGTTCGGATTAGCAAAATTGCCCCGGCTGCGACCAGCGTGGCCGAGTGCAGCAAAGCCGAAACCGGCGTCGGGCCCGCCATGGCCCGTTGCAGCCAGTCGTGCAGCGGTGTTTGCGCAGACTTGCCCATGGCCGCGACAAGCAATAACAGCCCGGCGATCGCCGCCGTCTTGCCGCCAGTGCCCAATGTGGTTGCAATATCACTGCTGCCCGCATTGGCAATGAGAATGAACACCGCAACATAAAGCCCCAGATCAGCGCTGCGTGTGACCAGAAAGGCACGGCTGGCGGCCGCTTTCACGCCGGGGCGGCGGTACCAGAAACCAATCAGCAGGTAACTGCAAAGACCGATGATTTCCCATGCCGAGAGCAGCAATATCCAGTCGCCCGCCAGCACCAGTGTCTGCATGGCTGAGGCAAACAGCAACATGGTGGCAAAAAAGCGCGGCTTTTCGCCATCTGCTTTCATGTATCCGGCGGCATAGACCAGTACCAGGGTGCTGACTGTGGCCACCATGGTGGACAACAGCGCGGTTAACGGGCTGGCAACAAGGCGCAGGGGCAAGCCCGGCAGGCCGGGCAGGGTCAGGGCGCTGGTCAGGCCATTAAAAGCACCGGCCAGCAGCGCCAGACTGGCAAGCAGACTGACCGCAATACCAAGAAGTGCCAGTGCAGCGGGAATGCGCCGCGCAAGCAGGATCAGCGAGGCCGCAAACAGCGGCGCGAGAATAACAACCGGGATGAAGTTCATCCTTTAAGCTCCACGGCTTCTTCCATTTCCACCGAGCCCTGGGCACGAAAGCGGGCTATGGCCACACCAAACCCTACCGCCATCTCGATGGCCATAACCGTCATCACGATCAGCACAAACATTTGTCCCGCCGCAGAATCCGGGTGTAAAAATCGCCAGAATGCAACCAGATTGACCATGGCCCCGGCAAGGATCAGCTCGACCCCCATCATGATCATCACCAAATTGGTTTGCGACAATGCACCATAAATACCGACACCAAAGAGCGCCGCACCACTGGTCAGGGCCAAAAGCAGTTCAATGCTCATCTGTCGCCTCTTTTAACCGGTTGAATGGCCACAGCCGTTGCCGCAATCATGGCGGTCAGGATGGTAATCCCGGCGGTTTCAAAAATCAGCATGGATCGGCCCAAAAGTTCCAGCCCGAGGTCGACCGTTTGTTGCGTCGCATCAGGGGCCAAGGCGGCAATGGGGCCCCAGTCAACAAAGACGGCAACCGCCACGGCACCAACAAAGGAAACAAACCCGGCCCACAGGGAAAGGCGTTTCTGGTGGGTCATATSCRWMSTGCCAAKYYCASMYGNATYSWKYATGRNAYRTGACCATAAAAATCGCCATAATGCTCATTTCCGTGGCCATCATCATGATTTGCAAAACCCCCAGAAATTCCGCCTGCATGGCCAGAAACATGGCCCCAAGTGCGGTCTGGGAAAACAACAATGCCAGCGCCGATCGCACCATGGAAAATGTGCGAAAGACAACAATGCCAAACCACACCGCTGCCAACCCGAAAAAGCCGATAAAAAACATTTGTGCGGTCATGATGGCAACACCAGTACGAGAACACCGACAATAAAAATATTCAATAGTGCCAGCGGGATGCCCAGTTTCCAGAACCAGGTCAGCATATGCGCTTCGCGAATACGCGGCATCATCCGCCCGCCGAGCAGCATAATGGCGGTAACCCCCAGGATTTTGATAGCACTCCACGCCCAGGGCGGCAGCATTGGTCCCTGCCATCCACCCAGATAGAAAACCACAGTTGCGGCGGCCAGAGTAATAATCAGAGCCAGACGCCCAAGCCGGAATACCGYCAGGCGAACACCGCTGTATTCGGCCTCAACACCGCCAGCCAGCTCACCTTTGGCAATGGGCAGGTCAAAGGGCGGCAAAAATGCCAGTGCCAGAGCGGCGATGAAAAACAACACAAACCCCAGCGGTTGGTAAATGATGTTCCACACGTCTGCCTGTGAGGTGACAATATCGGTTGTCAGCAGGGATTCGGCACGCATGACCACGGCGGTGATGGGCATTACCACCAGCATGGCATAGCCAATTAACTGGCCCAAAAAGCGCCAGCCCCCGACCATGGCATAGGCCCCGTCGGGCCCCCAGCCGGCCATCAACAAGGCAACCAGCACATAAACCAGCGCCGCATTGATGAACAAGGCTCCGGTGGCAAGATTTGCAGCGATCAGGTCAGGGGTTAGAGGAATGACGGCGGCCGCCAGCACCGCCGAAAGCAATAACAGCACCGGCGCTACTTCAAAAAACAACCGATCCGGCTTGCGGGTCAGTATGGATTCACGGCCCAAAAGGGCAATGCCGGAAAACAGGGGTGCCGCCAGCGAAAATTTTCCTCGCGACAGCCAGCTTTCAAGCACGGCCACCAGCCAGCACCCAAGCGCCAGCACGGCCAGCAGCACCATGGTTGTCATTGCTGCATCTCCCAGGGAGACAGATCCAGCGACCCGATGGCCACCAGTGCGTCCCCCAGTTCCTGCTGGGCGCTCAAGCCTTCAATCAGGCCAAGATGGCTGGTCGAGGGGGTTTCCAGTTCCGCCGCAACAACTTTACCGACTTTCAGGGTCAGGCATAAGCGTGCCCGGCCACGGGCGGTTTCGACAACGGCTTCACCTGTCGCGGTTATATCGCCAATATTGATCAGTTCAGGAATGGCAATTGCACCAGCCGCTTCGATCAGCGCCAGACTTTGCTCGATTTCGTCGAGACGGACGTGCAAGCGTGCAAACGCATCGCTTTGTGTCCGACTGGATGCGCTGAACCCCAGTCCGACCCAGGTCTTATCCTTGGCGCGGGCATCGTCGCTGATCCCGGCAGCGCGAGCCACCGGACCACGCAATGCATTACCCGGTTCCAGATAACCAATGCCGAACGTTCGTGCTTTTAACAAAGGCGTCCGGYTCARTCGCTTGATCAGGCCAGCCAAAGCGGGCTTGAGGGCCATCATCTCTTTCAGGGATGCATGCTGGACTTTCAACTGTAACGATGCCGTACGACGCACCAGCCACTCAAAACCGGTTTGCTCTCCAAACAGCGCCAGCCAGCTCAGATGGCTGGCTATGCGTTCACGTTCCAGCGCACCAGCGCGTGCCCGCGCAGTATCGGCGGGTACGCTCAGATCACCAGCATTTTCCAGCGCCCGGCAGGCCAGAAGCCGATAGGCTATCGGGGCCAGTGGCTCCAGACGGGTCAGGTGATCTACAAATTTTTTGCTTTTCGTGGATGAAGGCGCAAGCAGGTCCATTTTCCCTGTCAGGGAATAAGCCCTGGACCCGGCAACGGTGTCGCCGTCCAGCGTCAGCATCAGTGATAGTCCACTGGCAAGGCCTGGAAAAAATGGCCCAAACGGAGCCTCAATCCATTCCATTTTCAGGTCATCACCACTGCGTGGAAGATCCTTGGTGACATCAATCATCGACATAAATCCGGCGTCATCATGTTCCATGGCCCCGTGATCCATGCTGGAATGATCCATACCGGCATGATTATGAGCCGGGGTGTTTTCAGCATCTTTAAGCACCAGAAACATGCCGCATTGGGGGCAGGAACCGGGGCCTTTCTGCACCACGTCAGGGTGCATCGGGCAGGTGTATTCAGCTTCCGCATCATCAGCCTTGTGATCATCATGGCTCATATGGTGGTGCTCGTGGCCGTGTTCCTCTTTGTCTTCC
>NVVU01000058.1 GCA_002733485.1 Robiginitomaculum sp. | reverse complement strand
GCGTCCAGATGATCGCGGCCAATCACCACCGGCGCGGATAACTCGCCCGAGGCCACCATGTCATTAAACGCCACGCCCAGTTTATCACGCAGCCCCAACCCAACCCAGCAAATACGGCTGGGCAGGCCCTGAAACTGGATTTTCTCGCGGGCCATATCCAGCCAGTTATGCAAATGCGCATCATCCGGGATCAGCTCTTTGACCCTGGCATCGGTTTTATAAATATCTTCCGGATCGCCAGAGAGCGCCACCCAGCGAAATGGCCCGACGCCTCGGCAAAACAGCGGCCGGATATAAGCCGGGACAAAGCCTTCAAAATCAAAGGCGTTTTTACAACCGGCCTCCAGCGCCATCTGGCGGATATTATTGCCATAATCAAAGGTGGGAATGCCTTGCGCGTGAAACGCCAGCATGGCCTCCACCTGCAAAACCATGCTGTCCATGGCCGCACGCTCCACCCCCTTGGGATCACTTTGGCGGCGCGCCCCCCATTCATCAAGGCTCCAGCCCTTGGGCAGATAGCCATTCAGCGGATCATGGGCCGAGGTCTGGTCGGTCACCGCATCGGGGCGGATGCCACGGCGCACCAGCTCTGGAAACACATCGGCCGCATTACCCAAAAGCCCCACAGAAACGGGGATTTTGCTCTCTTTGATGATCGCCAATGCTTCGTCCAGATCATCAGTGCTCTGATCCAGATAACCATTCTTTAAACGCATTTCGATGCGCGAGGGCTGGCATTCCACCGCCAGCATACTGGCACCGGCCATGGTCGCCGCCAGCGGTTGGGCACCGCCCATACCGCCAAGACCGCCGGTGAGTATCCATTTGCCAGATAGATCACCGCCAAAATGCTGGCGGCCCATCTCGACAAAGGTTTCATAGGTGCCCTGTACGATGCCCTGGCTACCGATATAAATCCACGATCCAGCGGTCATCTGGCCGTACATCATCAGGCCTTTTTTATCCAGCTCATGGAAATGATCCCAATTGGCCCATTTTCCCACCAGATTGGAATTGGCGATCAACACCCGGGGGGCGTCCTTATGGGTGCGAAACACCCCCACCGGCTTGCCGGACTGGATCAGCAGGGTTTCGTTATCATTCAGTTCTTTAAGGGCCGTGACAATGTGGTCAAAACTGTCCCAGTCCCGCGCCGCGCGCCCGATGCCGCCATAGACCACCAGTTCTTGCGGGTTTTCCGCCACCTCGGCATCCAGATTGTTCATCAACATGCGCAAAGGCGCTTCGGTAAGCCAGCTTTTGGCATTCAACCCGGTGCCGGTCGGGGCCTTGATCCGGCGTGCATTATCCAGACGTTTATCCATGTTTAAGACTAAGCCCTCTATAGCACACAGGAAACGGGTGCACATTACGGCCTCTGTTTTAGACTCTGACTGACCACTTGTCGAAGACAGAGTACGGTTGCTGTCAAACACATTTCCTAAAAAGGCATACGCTGAACACCGCAACCTAAACATGTTTACTCAGATTTAATCCAAATATGTTTGAGTACTAAATCAGGGGATAAATATGTCATCAAGGCAAGCGCCAAAAAATAATCTAAAAAAGAATTTCACGCTGGTCATGGCGGCATTTATCGTGTCCTCGGCCTTTATTTGTGCCATGACCTTGATTGCCTCAAACACCACCCGGCACGCCTTCGCCCGACAAGATGAAGTGCTGGGGCGCTACCAGCTCGCCTTTGATCTGAGCAGCGCCGTACAGGAGCTTCTCTATCGCAGTGCCGATTTATCTAACAGCCTGTCTGAGACAGCGCTGGATGCCTTTCTGATTGCCCAAAAAGAACTCAAATATTTATCCAGCGCATTGAATAACATGCAACTGACCCAGTTTGTTTTGACGACCGAAAACAAAATCACAGATGGCTCACTCAAAGCCCTGGATCATTATGTCAATAACAATCGCATTGCCGGTGACCGCACCATGCAGGACGTCCGGCAATTATCACAGGAATTACAGGACAAGGTCCTGGCCCATCAGGCGGCTCGTTTGCAGGAACTGGAAGCCATTCAGTATAAGACCATTAACACCAATAAACGCATAGATATTGGGATAACACTGCTCACTTTGCTTGTCATTCTTGACTTTATCATGCTGTTTTTTATAATTTTTCGCAAAACAATCAAACCCATTCAAAGCTTTATAACTACGCTTAGGCAAGCCGCCAAAGCCCCGGAAGAAGCCAAAAATTATCTTATAAATCTGGATTGCCCAGGCGAAATTGGTGAAGCGGCCATTGCCCTGAATTCTTTATTGGAAGCCACACAAAACGCATTGGAAAACGCACGGTCACAAACAGAAGTCGCCATGCTTTCCGAGGCCCGCTGGAAAGCCATTCAGGAACTTTCCCCCGATGCCGTAATCCTGATCAACCAGAAAACCAGTAAAGTTATTGATTGTAATCCGGCTTCGATTGCCATGCTGGATGTTGCCGGTAAAGATTTCACGCAATACACCGCCTTTGATTTTCATCCCCATGAAAAAGAAAAACTTGGTATTTTTTTGCAGGATGTACGCACCAATGGCCATGCTCGCGCCGATAATTTATCCTGCAAACTGGGGGATACAACCATTCCCGTATCGGTGGTTGGCGTAAATGTCCCCGGCGAGGATGGCAATACAACCATGCTATATATCCGGGATATGTCGGATATAATGGCACAGCGTCGTGAGCTGGAAGAGGCACAGGTTAAAGCCGAACAGGCAAGCGAAGCCAAAAGTGCCTTTCTAGCCACCATGAGCCACGAAATCCGCACGCCGCTAAACGGCATGTTGGGCATGGCCCAGGCTCTGGGGGCCAGTCAATTGCCTGCTGAGGATGCTGAAAAGGTCGAGACCATCATCGAATCCGGTGATATGTTGATGACAATCCTGAATGACGTTCTGGATATTTCCAAAATCAGTGCCGCCCAGATGGAACTGTCCAAAGTGCCTGGCGATCTCGGGCAATTAGTGGCTCAGACTTATAAATTATTTTCTGCCCAGGCAGAAGATAAAAACCTTGAATTTACCCTGTTGATTAGCCCGAACCTGCCAGAGACGCTGTGCTTTGATCCGGTCCGCGTCCGCCAGTGCCTCACGAACCTTGTCTCCAATGCCATTAAATTTACTGAAAAAGGCCAGGTCAGCATCGAAGCCTTTGCCAGGAATAGTGACGGCAAAAACAGAACTTTATGTCTGCGGGTTACCGATACCGGGCTTGGCATGAACGAAGAAACCCGCCAGCGCGTGTTCTCTCCCTTTATTCAGGCTGACAGTTCCATATCCAGAAAATTTGGCGGCACCGGGCTGGGGCTAGCCATCACTCACGAGTTGGCACAAATGATGGACGGGGACATTACCGTCCAAAGTGTTCCGGGCGAAGGCTCGAGCTTTACTTTCACCTTCAAGGCAGAGCTGGCCAATGCAATGCCAATGGCTAGCATAAAACGCGCCACCTCAACCTCTAAAATGAACCTTTCAGATCGCAAATTACTACTTGTTGATGACAGCGCCATTAATCGCAAGGTGATCAGCACGCTGCTCTCTGCGACGGGCATCGCCATTACCGAGGCCGAAAACGGCCAGGAGGCGCTGGACCATTTGTACGCCAGCAGTTTTGATCTGGTATTGCTGGATATGCATATGCCGGTGCTGAACGGTCCGCAAACTATTGCTCACATTCGCGAATGTGAAGAATGCTGGACAGATATCCCTGTGATCGCGGTGACAGCCGATGCCATGCTGGGTGATAAGGAACGCTATCTGGCTATGGGTCTGGATGGTTATATTACCAAACCTATTGACCAGCGCATGTTGTTTGTAAGCCTGTTCAAGGCGCTGGATAAACCACAAAGCGATCCGCAAGCCGTTCTAAAAACTGCCTGATACGCCCTCTTCCTCGGCCCATTGCAATACCGCCCCCAATATACCTTTCAAGGTGGATTGCAGGTTAGAGGCGCGCTTATCGCGCCAGGTCCAGGGGGCCTGTTCCTCCATATATTCGCGCTGGGCTATCTCCATTTGCACCGCCTGTACGTCGTCTTTTGGGCAACCATAATGGCGGGTGATCCAGCCGCCGCGAAAGCGGCCATTGACCACATGAGAATGGGGGCTATGAGCCAGCACACCGCTTAATTTTTGCGCTAGCGTAGAGGCACAGGATTTTCCCTGATCGGTGCCAAGGTTCAACGAAGGCAGCTCCCCTTCAAACAGGCGCGGCACCGTACCGCGTATGGAATGACAATCATAAAGCACAGCAAAGCCGTGCCGCGCCTTGATCCGCGCAATCTGCACCGCCATCGCCTGATGATAGGGTTCAAAATACATTTCTTTACGTCGTTCGACCTCGTCGGCATCCGGGACTTTTCCGACCTGCCAGAGCGCCTCGCCGTCAAACGTTTCCAGCGGACAAAGGCCCGTGGTGGTCTGCCCGGGATAGAGCGACGCCCCTGACGGATCGCGGTTCAGGTCAATCACGGTGCGTGAAATCTTTGCCTCCAGCCAGGTGACCTCCATATCGCGGGCAAAGCCATAAAGGCGCGGCACATGCCAGTCCGTATCGCAAAGCCCCTGCCCGGCCGGGCTGAGGTTTTGGGCGATATCCTTTGGCACCTCCGTGCCCGAATGCGGGAAGCTGAGAATCAGGGGCGTTATGCCTTCAACAAGTTCAAACAGCGGCATCACAAACCTTGGGCAATGCCGCCGCCACGTCCTCAATCTCCAGCAGGGCCCCCGTGCTGACCAGCGCCCTGGCCGCCGCCATGTCCGGGGCCATCATGCGATCATCGTTAAGGGTGGGAATGTCGGCCCGCACCCGGGTGATCACGGCCTCCAGCAAGGGCGCGCTTTTTTCGGTGCCGGGGTGCAAGTCCAGACCTTGTGTTGCCGATAACAGCTCGATCCCCACCACATTGGCGGTATTTTCCGCCATGGCCAGCAGGCGTCGCGCCCCATGGGTGGCCATGGACACATGGTCCTCCTGATTGGCCGAGGTGGGAATGCTATCCACGCTGGCGGGCATGGCGCGCTGTTTGTTTTCCGATACCAGGGCGGCGGCGCTGACCTGAGCAATCATAAAGCCGGAATTCAACCCTGGATTGGGGGTCAGAAAGGCTGGCAGGCCGGATAAGGCCGGATCCACCAGCATGGCAATACGCCGCTCGCTCATAGAGCCGATTTCGCACAGGCCCAGCGCCATTTGATCGGCGGCAAAGGCCACTGGCTCCGCATGAAAATTCCCCCCGGAAAGGGCTTCGCCCTCATCGGCAAAAATCAACGGATTATCGGTGACCCCATTGGCTTCTCCCCCCAGTGTCCGCGCGGTAAAGCGCAATACATCCAGCACCGCCCCCATCACTTGCGGCTGGCAACGCAGGCAATAGGGATCCTGCACCTTGTCGCAATCGGCGTGCGAAACCATGATGGCGCTGCCTGCCAGCAAGGCCCGATAAGAACGCGCCACTTCAATCTGTCCCGCCTGCCCGCGCAAGGCGTGAATACGCGCATCAAAGGGCGCATGGCTGCCCCGTGCGGCCTCAACGCTCAACGCCCCGGCGATCATGGCGGCGCAAAATGCATTTTCCGCCCGGTACAATCCCTCCAGCGCCAAAGCTGTGGAAACCTGGGTGCCGTTCAGCAATGCCAGCCCTTCCTTGGCCTGAAGGTTCAATGGCTCCAGCCCGGCCTTTTGCAAGGCCGCCTTCGCCGGCATGACCTTGCCCTCAAAACGGGCCTCGCCTTCGCCAATCAACACCGCCGCCATATGGGCCAGCGGGGCCAGATCTCCCGATGCCCCGACCGAGCCTTGCGCCGGAATAATCGGCAACACACCCCGTTCCAGCATCGCCAGCAGCAGGCCGATGGTTTTGGCCTGCACCCCGGAATAGCCGCGCGCCAAACTGGCCGCCTTCATCCCCAGTATCAGGCGCGTCACCCCATCGTCCAGCGCGTCACCAATCCCGGCACAATGGGAGAGCACAATGCGCCGTTGCAGATCACCCAGATCATCAGGAGCGATGCGCGTATTGGCCAGCTTTCCAAACCCGGTATTGACCCCGTAAACGGTGGTGCCTTGCGCCAGAATACTGGCAATGGTGGCAGCCGAGCGTTCAACCGCTGGCCAGGCGGTTTCCGACAGAGAAATAGGAGCCCCAGCACGCACGGCTTTGCAGTCTGTATGGGTTAGTTGTCCCGGTTCGATTTTGATATTTTTTTTCATGTCACCCATTGCCCGGTACGAATTTGCCCCCGATGCGGATTAGCCCCCAGAGGATAGGCAAGATGCCCCGGATGATCCACATCCCAATACGCAAAATCGGCGGTTTTTCCAACTTCCAGCGTGCCAAGATGCGCGCCCAGCCCCAAGGCCGCCGCCGCCGCTCGGGTGGTGCCCGCCAGAGCCTCTTCGGGGGTCAGGCCAAACAATGTGCAGCCCATATTCATGGTCAGCAATAACGATGTCAGCGGCGATGAGCCAGGATTACAATCACTGGCCAGCGCCATAGACACCCCGTGATCCCGCAGCATCGCGATGGGCGGTTTTTTGCTCTCGCCCAGAAAATAAAATGCGCCAGGCAGCAAAACCGCCGTCGTGCCAGCATCGGCCATGGCCTTCACCCCGGCCTCGTCTACATATTCCAGATGATCGCACGACAGCGCGCCCAGTTCCGCCGCCATTTGCGCGCCATGCTGGTTAGACAATTGTTCAGCGTGCAGGCGCAGGCTCAGCCCCAGTGATTTAGCCTTTTCCAGCACGGTGCGCATTTGAGATACGCTAAAAGCTATATTTTCGCAAAACCCGTCGCAATAATCGGCCAGATTTTGCTCGGCCACGGCGGGCAGCATTTCCTCAACCACCAGATCAATATAGGCGTCCGAGCGCCCTTCATATTCGGCAGGCAGCGCATGAGCGCCCAAAAAGCTGGTCCTGACCCGCACGCCGCTATCTCGTCCCAGGGCGCGGGCGGCGCGCAACATCTTGCATTCGTTTTGTGTATCCAGCCCATAGCCAGATTTAATCTCTATGGTGCCCAGCCCCTCGGCGATCAGGTCATCAAGGCGGCGCCGGGCGGAAGTCACCAGTTCGTCTTCGCTGGCCGCCCGGGTGGCCGCCACGGTGGAGCGAATGCCGCCCCCGGCCCGGGATATATCTTCGTATGACGTACCCAAAAGGCGCATTTCCCACTCGCTGGCCCGATCACCGCCATAAATAATATGGGTGTGGCAATCAATCAAAGCCGGGGTGATCAGCCCCCCGGGCAGGGTTTTACGATGCCAACCGGCATAGGACACAGGTAGCTCGGTGGCGGCACCAACCCAGGCGATGCGTTCGCCATCCATGGCCAAGGCCGCCTGCTCCACAAGCCCATAGGGCGTTTTTCCACCAGCCATGGTGGCGATCGTGGCCCCGTCCAGCACCCATTGATGTATATTTTTTTGCTCGGCTTTTCTCATACCCTTGGCTAACCAGCGCGGCGCACTCTGCCAAGTCTTTTTTGAACCTCGCTTCTCAGGAATAATCGCGATAAAAGGCACTATGGAATCTGCTCTTTTTGCCAAACACGCGCTCTTGCCCACTGGATGGGCCAATCATGTACGCCTGTGTTTTTCGGAGGAGGGCAATCTTGGCACCATAAAAACTGGCACGAAAGCAAAGCCGGGCGATCATCTGGCCGACATTGTGGTACCGGGCATGGCTAATCTGCATTGCCATGCCTTTCAGCGAGCCATGGCTGGTCTGGCCGAACGGGCCGGGCCCGACAAGGACAGTTTCTGGACCTGGCGCGAAACCATGTACCAGATCGCCGCGCGACTGGACCCGGATGCGCTTCGCGCCATCGCCGCCATGACCTATGTGGACATGCTGGAAAGCGGTTTTACCAGTGTGGGTGAATTTCATTATCTGCACCATGGCCCGGATGGCAGGCCCTATGACAACCCCGCCGAAATGGCGACGCAGGTCATCCATGCGGCCCGGCAAACCGGCATGGGGCAAACCCTGTTGCCGGTATTTTATGCCCATGGCGGCTTTGGCGGCGCGGCACTATCACCACGGCAAAAACGCTTTGGTCATGATCTGGATGGCTTCATGGCGCTGATGCAGGCCATTCACAAGCAACACCCGGGCACAAAACTGGGCATCGCGCCCCATTCGCTGCGTGCGGTCAGTCCAGAGCAACTCAACGCCCTTGGCACGGCCTTTCCCCAAGGTCCGGTGCATATCCATATTGCCGAACAGTTCCGCGAGGTCGAAGAAAGCTATGTGCATTTAGGGGAACCGCCGGTGCGCTGGCTGCTCGATCATATGGAGGTGGATGCGCGCTGGTGTCTGGTCCATGCCACCCATATGCGCGAGGACGAAATCCGCGATCTGGCCAAATCTGGCGCGGTGGCGGGCCTGTGCCCCATAACCGAGGCCAATCTAGGCGATGGGTTTTTCCCGGCGCGTGAATATGCCGGGAAAAATGGACGTTTTGGTATTGGATCAGACAGTTGCGTACGCATTGATCTGGCCGAAGAACTGCGCCTTTTGGATTATGGCCAGCGCCTGCAATGCCAGACACGCACCCCGCTGGCACCACCAAACACCTCAAGTGGCCGCGCGCTTTTTGAGTGTGCCCTTAAGGGCGGCGCGCAGGCTCTGGGCCAGAACACCGGCGCGCTGAGCGTCGGCAAACGGGCCGATCTGGTGACATTGGATGGCGCCCACCCGGCGCTGGTGGCGCGCCATGGAGATGCCTGGCTGGATGGGTGGATATACGCGGCCAATACCAGCCCGATTGTGGATGTGTATGTGGGCGGCCATAAGCAGGTGGAAAATGGCCGTCATAAAGGGCGCGCCGCATTGCAAGCCGCCTTTGGTCAAACCCTGAAACGGATATTGCCATAGCCCTAAGCATCACCCGCCAGCATGGCGGCCTGTTTTTCTAGTGCCTTCAGGAATTTCGTCCCCGCCGCGATATCTTCGGGGCGAAAATCAGCCAGCAATTGTTGTTCCTGCCTGCGGGCCAGCGGTGCAATTTCGGCATAAATCCCGGCACCGGTTTCCGAGAGCGATAAAATGCGCGCCCGGGCATCGTGTTTTGCGGTTTCGCGCACTACCAGACCGCGTGTCAACAGCGCCGATACGGCGCGGCTGACTGCCATCTTGTCCATGGCGGCTCTGGTGGCCACCTGCCCTGCGGTCAAGCCCGTTTGTGCGCCCAGAATAGCCAGCACCCGCCATTGCCAGATCGAAAGCCCAAAACGGTCCTGATAGAGCTTGGCGATCAGGCGGCTGACCCGGTTGGAGGCCACCGACAAACGATAAGGCAGGTAATCATCCAGATGCAGTGTATCGGGCCGAGGTTCAGCCATAATAAGGCTTTACGGTCTGGGCAATGCGTCCAAAAATGGAATTTCCGTCGACATCTTTCATTTCAATGGTGACATGGTCATCATATTTCATAAAAGGGGTTTTGGGTGCGCCGCCTTCAATGGTTTCAATCATGCGGATTTCGGCAATGCAGGAATAACCCGCCCCCCCCTCTACGACCGGCTTGCCCGGCCCGTCATCCTGCTTGTTTGATACCGTACCCGAACCAATAATGGCCCCGGCACCCAAGGGGCGAGTTTTGGCCGCATGAGCGATGATCTGGCCAAAATCAAAGGTCATATCCACCCCGGCATTGGCGCGGCCAAAGGCTTCACCATTCAGACCGACCAGCATGGGCAAATGCAGCTTGTTATCTTTCCAGGCCGCGCCCAGCTCACTTGGCGTTACGGCTACTGGCGAAAATGCGGATGAGGGCTTGGACTGGAAAAACCCGAATCCCTTGGCCAGCTCACCGGGGATCAGACCACGTAAGGAAACATCATTAACCAGCATGATCAGGCGAATTTTACTGGCCGCCATATCGGGGCTGGCGCCCATAGGTACATCATCGACAATGACCGCCACTTCGGCCTCCATATCAATGCCCCAATCCTGATCATTGGCCACTTCGATATCAGCACGCGGCCCCAAAAACGTGTCAGAGCCCCCCTGATACATCAAGGGGTCCGTCCAGAACGTCTCGGGCATAGCCGCGCCCCGGGCCTTGCGCACCAGTTCCACATGGTTGACATAGGCTGATCCGTCCGCCCACTGAAACGCCCGTGGTAAAGGCGAGGCGCATTCGCGCTCGTGAAAACGCTCCACCGGCACCGCCCCCACCTCCAGGCTTTGCGACAGGGTCTCTAATTGCGGCCCGGCCTCGGCCCAATGATCCAGTGCCGCCTGTAATGTCGGCGCAATGCGTCCAGCATCGGTATAGCGGGTCAGGTCTTTGGATACGACGACCAGCTTGCCGTCACGGCCGGATTTCAGAGAAGCAAGTTTCATGAGATAGCCTTTGTGCACGAGTAACAAATGTTACCGTATTGGTGCGCTAAATCGAGGAGTGTGGCAAGATGTCAATGCCGTTCTAAAACGTGCCATTAACCCGCTGTGCTAATGGAACACTTGCTGCGCGCTGTCGGGATAAAATCGCAAGTTACTATAAAGAAGGTGAATTAAACTTCTGCTAGGAACAGGAAAAACGAGCGTAATCAAACCGAAAGGGTTGTGCCACCGCTTAGTCCTGTTCGTGTAGCCAGGCTGCATGTCGCGGTGCTTTTTTGGTACGCGACCACTCTTCCAGCATCAAAGGCGCCACCCGGTGCAGTTCGGCCATCTGTTCCGGTGTATGGGTATTGACCGCCAGCTCCAGCCGATGCCCGTTGGGATCAAAGAAATAAATGGATTCAAAAATACCGTGATTGGTGGGGCCGATCACGTCCAGCCCTTCAGCTTCGACTTTTGCTTTGGCGGCCATCAGATCATCAACGGATTCAAGCTCAAAAGCGATATGCTGTACCCATTCGGGGGTGTTTGCATCGCGGCCCATATCGGGTTGGGTAGGCAGCTCGAAAAATGCCAGAACATTGCCCATGCCCGCATCCATAAAAATGTGCATATAAGGGTCCGGCTCGCCGGTGGAGGGCACCTCGTTTTCGGCAATGGCCAACACAAAATCCATACCCAGAACACGCTGGTAAAATTCCACCGTTTCCTTGGCGTCCTTGCACCGATAGGCCACATGGTGGATGCGTTTAAGGTTGATCGACATTTTTCTCTCCATTCATTCGTAACGTCATGAAGCGGCCCGCCAAATGACGGGAAAATCATCACAATCCAATACCTCGCCGTGGGTCAGCCCCGGATCGCGGGTGGGAATGCCAACTTCACCCGGGCTCAGAAAATAACGGGCATCATCACCGCACCAGCGTGTCGCCAGCGCCCGGCGGCGGATTTGCGCGCTGGCATTACCGGGCGCGCCGTGAACGATCATGGCCTGAAACACCAGGCAATCGCCGGGCTGCATATCCCAGCACTTGATCTCATAGTCATCACGTTTGGCGTCGATGTCTGGCAATTCCGGCAAGCCGGTATCAGCATAGGGGCTGTTGTCCTTGAAATGATGCGGGTTGTGCGCGCCCCAGTTRTGGGACCCGACAACATATTGCACGCAAACTTCTTTTTTAACAGGATCCAGGGGCAGCCAGACAGAACAGACCTGCTGACCGCTGACCGCCCAATAGGGCTGGTCCTGGTGCCAGGGGGTTTTCTCGCTGGTGCCCGGCTCCTTGACGATCAGCTGATCATAGAAAAAATTGGCCTTGGTGCTGCGCATCATCTGGCCACAAATTTCTGCTGCCGGGGAGTGGCGCATGAAAGTACGAAAGCCGTCATGTCGGTGCGCCAGATCCAGATCATTAAAGGCGCGGCCCGGTCTGTCTGCCCTGGTATATTCCTCAGCATCCGGGCCGGGRTTTACCATGGCCCGCTCTGTCCAGTCCCGCAACAGGGTGATCCATTKTTCATCAAARRCYCYRCGCAGGCAGACAACGCCRTCRCGTTCATAGRTTTYAATGTCCTGTGCCGTMACCAYMATTTTRTCTAKGCCGAGGCATCATCCAGCACGCCRCGRCGSACCTGATCCAGYTCGATGGAATCGAARAGSGCCTGAAAATTGCCTTCGCCAAAACCCTCATTGCCCTTGCGCTGGATGAATTCAAAAAACACCGGGCCGATCACCGTCTTGGAGAAAATTTGCAGCAACAGCCCCTGCCCTTCGGTGGGTGCCCCATCAATCAGAATACGGCGYTTRCGCAGYTCKTCCACRTYTTCRYCATGSYYSKSKAAGCGCTCGTCCACCAGATCAAAATAGCTGTCCGGGGTGTCCTGTAAATCCAGACCATTGGCCAGCAAGCCATCCACGGAATCAAAGATCTCATTAGAGGCAATGGCAATGTGCTGAATGCCTTCGCCGTTAAATTCATGCAAAAACTCTTCAATCTGGGATTTGTCATCCCGTGATTCGTTCAGTGGAATACGAATATTGCCATCGGCCGAGGTCATCGCCTTGGAAATCAGCCCGGTCAATTTGCCCTCGATATCAAAATAGCGGATTTGGCGAAAGCCAAAGACGTCTTCGTAGAACTTGCCCCAGAACTCCATTTGACCGCGATGCACATTGTGGGTCAAATGGTCGATATAGGTAAAGCCCAGATCGTTTTTGTCTGCATCCACCCCGGCGAACGCGGTGAATTCATTGGCAAAAAATGTATCCCGATCCGCAATGCTCATCAAATAAATCAGCGACCCGCCAATGCCCTGTATGGCCGGCAATTGATCGGTCCAGACCCCATCGCCTGCTGCCTTTGCGCCTCTTTTCAGGGCCCCTTCATAGGCAGCCTTCGCATCATCGACCAAAAACCCCATGGCGCTGGCACCGCCCTGGTGCAGGTCTTTGAAGCTGGCGGCCTGTCCAGCATTTTCGCGGTTCAGCAGAAAGTCTGCTTTGCCCTGCTTGTAGCGTATAACATCGCGGGTTTTATGTTTAGCCACGGC
This sequence comes from Robiginitomaculum sp., assembly GCA_002733485.1. GTDB lineage: Bacteria > Pseudomonadota > Alphaproteobacteria > Caulobacterales > Maricaulaceae > Robiginitomaculum_B. The sequence continues at coordinate 6,261 of NVVU01000058.1, read as the reverse complement.
GGTAAAGCCCATGTTTTCAAATAATTGCGCCAAGGCATCGGGGTCCGTTGATGTAAATTCAACAAAGGCGAACCCGCGTGTACCCAGTGGATTTTCAAAGAGATCAGCCATTTTCTCGCTCCAGCTTGCATAAGGGCGCCTACATACGCCATTGTTTAACCCTAAGATGAGTGCAATTAGTAACAAATGCAACTATTTTTATCGCCAAGGAGACAATTGTGATCAGGCTGTATAATTATTACCGCAGCGGCACCTCTCACCGCGTGCGCATTGCGCTTCATCTGAAAGGCGTTCCCTTTGAATACGTGCCGGTGAATCTACTTGAAAAAGAACACAAATCAGCGGCGTATCTGGCTATAAACCCACAAGGACTGGCCCCGGCCATAACGGTTGATGGCCACACGCTGACCCAGTCGCCAGCCATATTGGAATGGGTTGAAGAAAGCTGGCCCCAGCCGCCTTTGCTGCCAACAGACCGGTTTGACCGGGCTCGGGTGCGGGCCATGGCGGCACTGATCGCCTGTGATATTCACCCGATCAATAATCTGCGGATATTAAATGCCCTGAAAAGCGAATTTGGGGCCAACCAGAAGGCAGTTCTTGGCTGGATCACCCGCTGGATCTCGGACGGCTTTGCGGCGCTGGAAACCATACTGAACGCCGACAGCAAGCGTGGTGACTTTTGCTTTGGCGACGCCCCGGGCATGGTGGAATGCAACCTCATCCCACAGGTTTATGCCGCCCGGCGCTTTAAGGTGGACCTTGGCCCCTTTCCTGCCATTACCGCCGTTGATGCGGCCTGCGCTGACCTGCCTGCCTTCATAGCCGCGCATCCCGCCAACCAGCCCGATGCGGTTTAGTAAAGCAGATCAGGCCGGGCAAAACCCGTTATCGCGCAAAACTGCCAAAAAGGTTTCCGGCTCTGGCCGCACCCGATAATTGTCGGTTTCATCGGCCCAGAGGATTTTACCATCAGGGTCGGTGATAATCACCGTGGGCAGCACGGTTTCGCTGGAATATCCCAACACCTGCATGCCAAAGGGAATGCCCCAAGAATTGGCAATGCCAAGGGCGCGAGCCGCCTTATTTCCTTTGTCAGTGTAGAAATCAAAATCCACATCAAACTTTTTGGCCAGCGTCTTGGTGTTTTTATGAGGTTGCGGTGCAATTAGCGCCACTTTGGCGCCGCAGGCCTCGATCTGTTGATAGGCTTTGGCCAGTTCCTTGATCTGCGCCATGCACAAAGGACACCAATTGCCGCGAAAAAATATCAATATGTGTGGCCGCCCGCGCATATCGGTGGAACTGATCTTTTCGCCATCTACGGAACGCACGGTAAAGGGTACCAGCGTCTGGCCGGGTTTGAGCATATCGCTGCCGCGCCCGGCAAAGGACGAGTACCAGAAGCTGTAGAGAAAAAAGCCGACAAAGCCCACCAAAGCCAGGTCAAACGCCAATAAAGGTGCCCCATTCATCCCGGCATAAAGGCTCAATGCCGTACCCGTCGCCCCTAGCCCGATAAACAGCGGAAAACGCGCGCTGGTGCGGGCGGTATCCTTCATTATCATGATCCAGCTAAGACGAACCATGAAGGGCGCATTGGCCAGCAACACCCCGGACCAGGCCAAGACATTGCCGCCACCCGATAATTGCATAACCGCATAGACACTGATGGCCAGTGCCGCTGTGATGTACGCCATCACGTAAACAGATTTTAGAAAATTCATGGTGCGCCCCATCCACCGCATAAGAAGACTGCACCTTAGGCCGGATTGAGCGCGCGCTTCAAAACACATTTTCGCGAGCGCGCCTTGCTGCCTTTGACGGCCAATCCGGATAAATGAAGCATAGCTGAAGGGTAAGTTCCATCCCTCATGGCTAACCGGACACGGCCTGCCTTACCGGTTGATATGGGTGCGCTAGTTATTTGTGAAGGCCGATGGAATTGAATGTCCTGAAACTATACCTTAACGGCACTGCCAGACTGTCCTACAATCCTGGGTCAGGGCCTATAAATTTGATCCGGGGAATGTAAATAGTGTTGAATTTCCTATCCAAGATTACTGCCAGCATGCGCCCCCAACCATGGCAATTAAAATACTTGTTCAAGATTGGCAGCAATAGCTGGATGGTACACATTGTGGCTGTAACACTGGTTTTTATTGCCATCAGGCCGCGAGGCAATTTTTTTATATTCTGGTTTGCTGCCATGGTATCCATCTCCATTGTGGTGACGTGTATATGTCGTTATGGAGCAAAGCTAGACACCGACCGTAAATCGCGCCGCCTGTTAAACCTGGGTTTAGCCCATACAGTGTTTACGATTATGGTGGGCTTATTATGGGGTGCCGGGGCCATTGCAGCGGCCCGGTTATCACTGGAAAATGCTCAGTTTTTTACATTGGCACTGGGGGGTACCGCCTTGGCCGCCGTGTCATCCCAAAGCGCCATTTTACGCTCTTGCTATAGCAGTATCTGGACCTCTGTGCCTCTACTTGCCTTTGCATTCTGGCGTTATTCGCCCTACCCGGTTGGGCATATTACCGCCGGTATGATGCTTTTATATGCGCTATTGCTGTCCATCATGGCCAGTCGAATGCACGGATTTTTGGTTGCCAATAATAAATTGACTGAAGACCTGGCGCGTCAGGTTCACACGCTGGAAGAATCATCCAAACAATTGGAAATTGCCAGGCAGTTTGCTGCCAGTGCCAATGAAGCCAAGTCACGGTTTTTAGCACATGCAAGCCATGACCTTCGCCAGCCTCTGCACGCCATCGGCCTGTTGAACAGCAATTTGCAACACGAAAAAATGAGTGACTTTTCAAGAGAAACAGTAAAAAAAATTGATCAATCCGTTGCCAATATGTCCGAACTTTTCCGATCTCTACTGGATTATTCGGCTTTGGACCTTGGCCATGTGCAATCACAAATCAGCCACTACAATCTCGAAGAACTTCTCAAAGGGGTGGCCAACAGAAATCTGGAAACCGCTCTGCAGGCAAAATGTGAAATACATGTGCAGACTTCGCCATGCTGGGTTGAGACTGATCACACTTTGCTGACGAATATTGTTCAGAACCTTGTCTCCAATGCCATCAAATATGCCCCCGGGAAACCAATAACCATTGGCTCATTGGCACCTGGGCAAACCATCACGGTATTTGTAGCCGATCAGGGCAAAGGGATTGCAGCCGACAAGATTGATGATGTGTTTAAGGAATTTTATCGCGAACACAAACCCGGTTCACAAAAGACAGAAGGGCTTGGACTGGGCCTTGCGCTGGTCAAGAGCTATTCACAAATCCTGGGCCTTACGTGCACGATGACTTCGGGCCAGGATAAAGGCACACGCATTGAGATTGGTGGCTTAAAAACCGTTCCGGCCCAGCCCGACAGCGGATTGAAGCCCTCGACAAGCCATTTACGCTTATCCGGTTTGAATGTGCATGTTATTGATAACAATGAAGATATTTTGAACGCCACCGTTAAATTGTTGAATTCATGGGGGTGTATAGCAACATCGTCAAAAAGCATTCCGAAAAAAATGCTGGGCATCGATTTGCTGATTACAGACTTTGATCTTGGCGGCCAGAATATGGGCAAAAACTGCATTGAACAAACCCGTCAAATCGAGGGAAGACAATTGCCTGCATTGGTCATAACCGGGGTGCAAAACCTGGATCAGGGTACACTTGATATCGAGGCTCCTTTTGGCATGATTGAAAAACCGGCCTCGGCACAACAAATGCGCTCGATGATATTATCACTATTAACCAAAGAAAAGGCGCTTCTTGCCGCCTCAAAATAACACCTTACAGGCCAGCCTCGCGGCCAACGGCAGCAGCCGCCGATCGCGTCAGCAAATGCATGGATTTCAACAATGCGGAAACATGCGTACGCACCGTAAAGGGAGATATATCAAGATCCCGGCCAATCTCTTTATTGGTTTTTCCCGCCACCACCAGTTTCAGCACATCACGCTGACGGGAAGACAATTTGGCAATGGTAGATTGTGTGCCTTCACCGGTTAATCTGGTTGCATCCTGTGGCCCCATAATCACAATTTCACCCGCCAATACTCTGGCCACAGCTTCGCCGATTTTTACAGGGTCAATCGCCTTGCTGATAAACCCATCAATATTCAGCAACAACATGTCATTGATGGTTCGTACATCGTCCTGCATGGAAATGATAACGATAGCCGCCGTTGGATAGGCAAGCCGTAACTGATCAATCGAACGTGTTGGTGAAAACCCTGGAAAATTCAAATCCAGCATAAAAAGATCGGGCGCTTTCTTTTCTGCCAGTGTTAAAACCGCTTCAAAATGATCGGTCTCAACAATTTCAGCATCCGCGATAGAACGCACTAGCAAACGGCTTAGACCCTCGCGAAAAACGGGATGGTCATCAGCAACAATAATACGGTGTGACACCATGGCTCGGACCCAGTTAAAATTTAAAACCGTTCTGCAAAATTGCACCAGACGGCATTCAGAATACACCTTATACAAAGCATATTTGCAGCTATCTATCTGTTTTTTATACCCCTTGGATCAATGCTACATGTGTAGCATTTATTCCACTGGCAATACCAGCATACCCTCGGCCTTATACATTACAGCATAAGAGGCCGAAATCATGGCACCGGAATCCGTTCTTGAAAATGGCAAACGTTTTGCGGCCGCAAAGCGCAGAACCGCTATTCGCATCATCAAAGCCTTTGGATATAGCCTGTTGATGGCCGTGTTCTGGAGCCTGCAATTCGCACCGGCCATGAGCTTCCCCGCCGCATTTGAACTGAACACTCTGGATGGCACCAATGGTTTCACTCTGGATGTGGGCGGCAATTTTGGCGCAGTGAACGTAAACACCATTGGCGACCTTAATGCAGATGGCATTGATGACATCGTCGTTAGTGTACCAAATAAGGACCAAGGCAGCCTGCTGCAGGCTGGTGAAGTATTTGTGATCTTTGGTAAAAATGGCGGGTTCACCTCGCCGATAAACCTCAGTACCTTAAATGGATCTGATGGCTTTGCCGTAAAGGGAAAAAACATCTATGATAAAATCGGCAATGCCGTCAGTTCTGCCGGTGATATCAATGGCGATGGCATCAATGACTTGGTCATTGGCGACAGTTACTTCGACCCGGCCGGACGTATGAATGCCGGGACCTGCTTTGTCATTTTTGGTAAAAATACCGCCTTTTCCTCTATCATAGACGTCACCACGCTCAATGGTACCGATGGCTTTGCCATTAATGGCGTGGKCGCCTTTGACAATGCTGGCAGTTCGATCAGCCCGGCGGGGGATGTCAATGGAGACGGAATCGCTGATCTGATAATCGGGGCCGAACTGGCTAGCCCTGGCGGCAGGGCCTCTGCCGGTGCAAGCTATGTAGTGTTTGGTAAAAACACTGGCTTTGCCGCCAATTTTGAACTCTCGACGCTGAATGGCAGCAATGGCTTTGTTATGAATGGGGTCACTGCCAATGATTATGCCGGCCGTGCCGTCAGCAAGGCTGGCGACATGAATGGCGATGGCATTGCTGATGTAATCATCGGGGCTTATCGCGCCAACCCCGGCGGGAAAAGCGTYGCYGGCACCAGCTATGTGGTGTTTGGCAAAAATACGGGTTTTGCCGCAGCTTTGGAACTTTCAACACTGAATGGCACAAACGGGTTTGCCATTAATGGTGTTGCGGTTGGTGACTTTTCTGGTGCCACAGTCAGCAATGCGGGTGACATTAATGGTGACGGCGTTGGTGATGTGATCATTGGAACCAATGTTGCCTCCCCCCCTGGCCGTGTTGAAGCGGGTGTCAGCTATGTGGTTTTTGGGAAAAGCACCGCTTTTGCAGCTGTATTTGAGCTTTCTACGTTAAACGGTACCRATGGCTTTTCCATTTACGGTGTAGCGGCTATTGACGGAGCCGGCGGCCCCGTCAGCAGTCTCGGCGACATAAACAGTGATGGATTTAATGATCTGATCATTGGGGCGCCCAGTGCGGACCCAGGCGGGAAAAGTGTTGCGGGCACCAGCTATGTGTTATTTGGGAAAAACACGGTCTTCACCAATCCTTTTGAACTCTCGTCCCTTGATGGCAGCAATGGTTTTGCTTTGAGGGGTGTAGCCGCCAGTTACGGTAGTGGCAGTGCTGTCAACAGTGCCGGTGATGTGAATGGCGACGGCATTGCCGATATTATCATTGGTGGTAACAGACGGTTATCCAGCCATGTCATTTTTGGCACGCCTTCC
>NVVU01000057.1 GCA_002733485.1 Robiginitomaculum sp. | reverse complement strand
CCATCAAAAAAATGATCGGTAGAGATGTGCACAAAGGGCTGGCCGGTATGCTGGCTCCAATTGGCCAGAACCCGCAACGGGCGGGCATTGATATGATCGGCCCGCACCGGATCGGCCTCACAAGCGGCCAGGTCAACCCGTGCGGCAGCATTGATTACCATGACCGGCCTGGCCTTACCCAGCAAAGAGGCCAAAGCGTCTTCTTCACAAAGGTCCAGCGTATAATCGGCATCGACACGCGCGGCACTGAGCGGCGCATGGCCACGCCGTTTTGCCTCGGCGCATAACGCCCGGCCCAACAGCCCCGTGCCCCCCAGGATCAGAATACGCATAACACCCCCTGCCGTTCAGGCCGCATAATCTAGGGCCATTGGCGCGGTCTGCAGTGGCGCGCGGGCTTCGTCCCTAAGGCGGGCTTCGTCGATAACATCGGCATTGATGGCCACCAGATCAGGGCGACGCAGACACAAGGCGGCCAGCTCAGCAGCACTGGCAAAGCCTGCGCCTTCCCCATAAGCCTTTGCACAGGCGCGGAAAAACTCAAGATCAGCGGCATGATCCAGGGTCCAGCGCAGACGCTCAATTCCGCCGCCGGGACCGCGCAGGCAAGCCTTGCTAAGTCGGCGATGACCACGCAACCACGGGGTTACGTGTTCACGCTCATAAGGATCATGGGCGCATTTTTCGGCCTCATACAGGAGCGCCGCCGGAAAGGCATCGCAGTCCAGCCCATGGGGAAAACGCGGCGGCATATTATTGCACGCATAATCCACCTCCGCCGTACCCAAAAGCGCCAGCACCTGCCCGCAAATCACCGGGTCAATAAACGGACAATCCGAGGTCACGCGCATTACCGTATCGGCCTCTGCCTCACGCGCCGCCTTGGCATAACGGGCCAGCACGTCATGTTCGGATCCGCGCGATACCCCATAGCCAGCAGCAAAAGCCGCCTCGGCCACTGGATCGTCCGCGCTCCCTTCGGGCACTGCACAGACGACCTTGTCCACACCGGCTACGCGGGCCAGACGGTCCAGACACCATAAAAGCGCAGATTTTCCGGCAATCTCCTCCAGGATTTTACCGGGCAATCGCGACGAGCCCAGCCGGGCCTGAACGATAACAGCACAAGTCATAATTACATTATCTGCACCGGCGGCTAACGTCTGGTTAACCATAAATGGCGAAGCTGTGTTTTGTACAGAATGGAAAGAATCGCCATGTCGCAAACCGCATTAAAACAAAACCCGCCGGCCCGACTGGCAGCGGTACACCGCAGTTTTCGCAAACCGCGTATTAATCTGGACGGCAAAACCGTCATGATCACTGGCGGCACCGGTTCGTTCGGCAAGCGCCTGACCCAGACCATTATTGATGAATACAAACCGGCAAAACTGATCATCTTTTCCCGGGACGAGCTGAAACAATATGAAATGGCGCAACGCTTTAATCCGGCAGAGCATACTTTCATGCGCTATTTTATTGGTGACATTCGCGATCAATCACGCCTGGAACAGGCCATGCGCGGCGTCGATGTGGTGGTGCACGCCGCCGCCCTGAAGCATGTCCCCATTGCCGAATATAACCCTTTTGAATGCATTAAAACCAATGTTATGGGCGCGGAAAACGTTGTGCGTGCCGCCATATCTGCCGGGGTCAGCAAAGTGTGCGCCCTTTCCACCGACAAGGCCGCCAACCCAATCAACCTTTATGGCGCCTCAAAACTGGCCTCTGATAAAATCTTTGCTGCGGCCAGCTCCATGGGCGGGTCTGATGGGCCGGTATTTTCCATAGTCCGTTATGGCAATGTGGTGGGATCGCGTGGATCAGTCGCGCCGTTTTTCAAAAAACTGATCGCCGAGGGAGCCAAAGAGCTGCCGATTACCGATCCGCGCATGACCCGGTTCTGGATTACCCTGCCTCAGGCAGTAGACTTTGTGCTTTCCTCGCTATCCATGGCGCGCGGCGGCGAAACTTTTGTGCCAAAAATCCCGTCCATGAGTACCGTGGAAATGGCCAACTCCCTTGCACCGGGCATGCCGCACCGGGTTATCGGCATTCGCCCCGGTGAAAAACTGCATGAAACTATGGTGCCGCTGGATGATGCTCATTCCACGCTGGAGCTGGAAGATCGCTTTGTCATTCTGCCTAGCCACGACAACAGCCAGCGCCAGCACTATCTGGATACCAATGCCAAAGCAGTAGCCGCTGATTTTTCCTATGTATCGGATTCGAACCCTGAACATCTGGATGCCCATGGCCTACAAGTATTGCTCGAAGAAACCTTTAACGGCTAGACGCTGCGATTTTCTTTTGCACCGTGAAGGCGCCGCGAAGATCGCCCAGCGCAAAACCTGTGGCCTGATCTTCGGGATAATTCTGGCGAATAGAATCCTGCACCGCAGGTGCCAGATTGCGGCCATGACACGCCAGGCACGACTGCCCCACGGAAATAGCCTTCATATAGCGAAAGGTTTTGCCACCGTTTTTATTGGAAAAAAAAGCATACCGTTCCAGAGCTGCCGGATCCACCCCCTTGGCCATGGCGGCCACAAATCCCTCCAGCACGCTGCGCTCCCATGCATCCGGAGCATTGGCCGGATTGCGCAGCTTTAATGCCGTGCGCCCTATATGCAGGCCATGGGTTGAATATTGCGCCGATATGGCAGGTGCGATTTGCTGGCATACAGATATGGCGCCTACTGGCCCATCGGTCTTGATGGCCGCAACCAATTGTGTTTTCAGGGTTTTAGCAAAGATTTGACTGGCCGCGCGGGCTTCAGTCGCCTCAGCGCGCAAGGCTGCCTGTTCGGCGCTATAACCTATAGCAACGATCACAAAGCCGATCAGGACCAACAGCCCCATGATGATGACCATCCGCATGCGTTTTCCTCTTCCAAGTCGAAAGAGTTTAGGGCAATCCTGCGAAAAGGAAAACTGCAGGCCTAAAGCGCAGACTTACCTGCCCTGGAACAGTGATAGAATAATCTGTGGCCTGGAGTTCGCAATACCCAGCGCCTGTACGCCCAATTGTTGTTGCACCTGCAAGGATTGCAATTTGGCACTTTCCACCGCCAGGTCGGCATCAACAAGGTTGCCCACGCCAATATTAAGCGCGTCGGTCAACTTGCTGACGAATACACTGTGTGCCTCGATTTTCCGGACATCAGAGCCTAGATTTGCCAAGGCCTGATTGACATTATCCAGCGAGGCCTTGACCGCCGTTACCGCCGCCTTGGCCAGCGTAACCGTGCCCAGACTGGCCGTGGAGGCCAAGGTAATAATGGCTCCGCCAAACGACATATTCTGGGTTTTCAGGGTTAATGAGCGTGTCCCGTCGGCATCGGCAAGGAAACCAATGCCAGGGGAGTTAGAGCTGTCCAGAATATTGGCCCCGTCAAAGGCTGCATTGGCAAGGATAGTCGATATCTGGGATAGCACCGCCTTGAAATCTGAATCGAAGGCCTTGCGCGTGAAGGTATCAATGGAACTTTCCGTGGCCGCTGTGGCCTTGGCCCGTAACTCAATCAGCAGGTTAGATATGGCCTCCCCCGCCGCCAGCGCAACATTGCCTATGGAGGCGGCACGGTCCAGTGAAGTCCCTACCGCGTCATAKGCACCAATATCTGATCGTAAACTTTGTGCTACCGCAAAAATAGCGGCATTGTCCTTGGCACCGGCGACCTTCAGCCCCGTATTTATGCGGCCCTGGACATTATCCAGTGCGACATTGGTCTTGTTAAGCTGCTGAAGAGCCGCAAGGGCTGCCGTATTGGTATGAACACTGATAGTCATTATATGCTCCGACGCGCAAAATTTACGTATCAGGCGGTAAGACCCGCCCATCTTGCCTTATGACAGAGCAACACTCGTGCCAACACAGAACGAGTATTTTTATATTGTTATTTCAATATGTTAAACTTATGTATTGTTGAGTGGGCGGCAATATTAACCATGATGCCGCGCCATGTCGTGCCGGTCGGCGTCTTTTGCCGAGTGCACAAATAACTTTGAAATTCAGGCTTTGGTGTCGACAATCAGTCCTTCAGCATCACTGGCGATGGCAATCGCCCGCAACACTTCTTCACGCGGGTATTGCTTGATGATTTCGCCTGTCTCGCGATCAATGCTTTTATAGACATAGCCGCCAGTGCTCTCGTCTTTTTCGATTACGAGATGGGTATTGATCTGGTTTAAAGACAAAGGGGTAGAAAGCTTRTTMGATAAAAGTGTATCGGTAACGTCTTTGGACGCTGCCGACATATCCTGCTCTTGCTGAATTGGCGACTCCGTGGCCGACCCTCCACCATTGCCAGGTTTGGCAGGAGGGGGCACAAGAAACGTAATTTTTTGTATCTCGTTTGCCATTTTTTCTCGCCGGTGAGATCACCCTTCGCGATAAGCCTGACCAGCGTATCTTTCGCACGTTCTGGCCAGGCTGCACGAAGGAAGTGTCGGCGAAAGCTAGAACTTTGCTTTCGCCGACTTCCCCTAAGGTTAGGATTACCGGAAGAAGCCGAGAATCGTTTGTGGTGCTTGGTTGGCGATGGAAAGCGCCTGTACGCCAAGYTGTTGCTTGACCTGCAAGGCTTGCAAATTCGCACTTTCCTTGGCCAGATCCGCATCAACAAGATTGCCGATGGAAGCGGTCAGRGCATCCGAAAGTTTGGTGACAAAATCCGACTGAATATTCAGTGCCTTGGATTTCGTACCCAAACGCGCCAGAGAGGCATTCACATTGGTCAGCGAAGCCTTGACAGCCGTCAACGCCGCTTTGGCGTTTGTAACTGTATTAACGGACTCAGTGGTGGTTACCGTCACAATAGAACCGCTGAGTTGCAGCGCTTCATCCAACACCGTAATTACGGCGGTGCCATCTGAATTGGCCAGAGCTGAAATTGAAGCTGTGGAGTTATTGATCAGGTTTGTGCCATTAAAGCTGGCATTACTCACAATGGTCTTGATCTGATCGCGCAGTGCCTTGAAGTCTTCGTTCAGGGCGTTACGTGAAGTGGTATCAAGCGATGTGTCCGWGGCAGCCAAAGCCTTTTCTTTCAGGTCAATCAGTAGATCTGAAATTGCCTGTCCCGCAGCAGATGCAACATCCACGGCAGAACCAACACGGCTGAGGGATCCTTTTACAACGTCAAAACCACGAACATCGCCACGCAGCTTTTGCGCGATGGCAAAGGCGCCGCCATTATCTTTGGCGCTGGCCACTTTCAAGCCGGTACTAATCCGTCTTCCAACGGTTTCCAGTGAGCGTGATGTTGCGTTGAGGTTTTGCAGGGCGACGAGCGCGCCCGAATTAGTATTCACAGTAGCCATTTCTTGGCTCCTTTCCATTCTGGTTATCATGCTGTGCTTTTTGCGCAGCCGGGGTCTTTGACCCGCAAGCCTCTTTGCAAAGCCTGCGCCAGTTGGAAATGGAAAGAGGAGATTATTGCCTAGTAATGTTGAAAAACAAGGCCTTAGATCCAAGTTTCAAACACTTGCGCCAATCTAACAAGGCAAATTTTGCCGCTTCTGGGTAAATTTGGGCGGTAAATTCTGCCGAAGCGGAATATTCGCGCCAGTGTTATGGTAAATAAAAAGCAAAAAAAAGGGCCGCACGAGGCGRCCCTTTGAATGCATCCGGGCTTATTGGAAGAAGCCCAATATGATTTGCGGTGTTTTRTTGGCGATRGAAAGCGCCTGAACGCCAAGCTGTTGCTTGACCTGCAGGGATTGTAATTTTGCACTTTCCTTTGCCAGGTCCGCATCCACCAGATTACCGATACTTGACGTCAGGGCATCAGAAAGCTTGGTAATGAATTTCGATTGAATTTCAAGAGCTTTTGATTTGGTTCCCAGACGCGCCAGTGCGGAATTGACATTGGTCAATGATGCATTGACCGCCGTGAGTGCCGCCTTGGCATTGGTGATGGTATTGATCTGCTCTGTAGTGGTAACGGTCACGATGGACCCGCTCAACTGCATAGCTTCATCAAGTATGGTAATWGMYGCCGAACCAGARGCATTGGCCAGAGCCGCTACGGAATTTGTCGAATTGTTGATCAGATTTGATCCATTGAAATTGGCATTATTAACAATGGTTTTTATCTGATCACGCAAAGCCTTGAAGTCTTCGTTCAAAGCAGAACGAGAGGTTGTATCAAGCGACGTGTCCGTGGCAGCCAGTGCCTTTTCCTTCAGGTCAATCAGCAGGTCAGAAATAGCCTGTCCTGCCGCCGAAGCCACATCTACAAGCGATCCGACCCGGCTTAATGACTGATCAACCACATCCAGACTTCGCACATCACCACGCAGTTTCTGGGCAATGGCAAAGACACCACCATTATCTTTGGCGCTTGCCACTTTTAGACCTGTACTGATACGATTTTGCACGGTTTCAAGTTGCCTACTGGTTGCATTCAAGTTTTGCAGGGCGACGAGCGCACCTGTATTGCTATTGACAGATATTGTCATTTTAGGGTCCTTCCATTCTGTAAGGGGATCAGCCGTTTTGGCCTATAGACTTTCTTGTCTGACCATCCCCTCGCAATGGATGTGCCAAAGATCACCCAGGATTGACCCATTTATAACATTGTTTTTATTGCATTTTTTAAGATTATATTTGTGACAAGTTCACCACGCCTGTATTCGGAAAAAAAAACCGGGCACATACGACCATGCCCGGCAAGACTTGCTTACCGGGCATGGCTATTGTTTAGGTGTATGGGGTTCAGGCCCCTGGGAACGTTATCTTGCCGCCGCCAGCCCAACCGCAGAGCTGGACTGATTGGCTGTAGACCTTGCCGGCACCAAGCCCTGCATGACCGTTCGGTTGATATCAATCAAGGGTTCAATATCCGCCCCGTCACGGATTACCTGTACAGAATAACGGTCAACAAACATGGAAAGTGAAATGATACCGGCGCGCAGAGCGTCGCCATGGCCGTTACGATCATCTGCACAGTCCTGAGCCAAAGCTCCCCAAACCCTTTTGTTCCAGTCAATCACCGAAGACAGTGCACCCAGATTACTGCGGTCATAGCCCTTGACCTCCATCAATGCGCAAACAATCATTCCGAACAAGCGATACTCGGTTTCTCGTGGATCTTCAGCCCGTGCGGCTGCCTGCTGATATGCGTTCAGTGACATACGCCAACCTTCCCTCTTCGTATTCCATGAGACTACGGCACTTAGTGAGCGCCTTGTAATACTCACCCGTCATTACATCCCGGCTGATTGCCACGCATTTTGTCAGCATTTCAGGGTTGCTTACCGCCCCCATGAAGTCTGTCATACGCAGCACAAATTCATCATAATTTATATCGCTTTTATCAGGGTCGAGGTACATCAGCATGACTGGGAAATAGACCCGCCGAGCCGGCGTGGTCACTTCACTTTCGTGCATAATATCTTTTTCACGCAGGATCGCCGCATGATTTTGCAGAACCAGATTGGATCGCCGGTCACCATTTTGCAGGACAGCACCGTTCAAGACAAAGCGTTCTCCGGGTTTCAGCGATAATTTCAAGGGCATAGGCCTTGGCTCCACTTTACTCCTCGTCCCCAGCTTAACATTACCGGGAGAGGCACAGCATTAATGAAATAGCTAAACGAACTCTAAAGTGGATTGGTTAACGAAGCCCTGCATTACAGATCATCGCGTTAGCACGGCATTAATCGACGCAGGCCATTCTTGATTTTACCGATCAGCTCAAAAGGGGTTTTTCTTGTGACCAACGCGTTTCAATCCATACTTGAACAGGGCCCGGAAGAGCAAAAACGAAAGGTTCAGGACGCGGTGGGCGGTGCCAATCTGCCAGAAATAAGTACCCGCAGCAGCAATAAGGCAAACAAGAAAACCATTCCTATATTGCGTCGTGCCAAAAAACTGATCGATACCCATGACTATAGCGGCGCGGCCAAACTGGCCATGCGGGCGCTGGATCTGGATGAAGACTTCTCACTGGCCAACCACATCATGGCCATCGCGCTGGAAAAACTGGGGCATTTATCCAAATCACTGGAATTTTATGAACGCGCCTGGCGCCTCGACCCCACAGACGGTGAAGTATACCAGAATCTGGCACTGGTCGCGTGGAAGCTGGATATGTTACCGGCGGCCGAAAAATTCCTGCAACTGTTTTTGGAGCTTCAGCCGGGCAATCCCAATGGGGTCATCAATTTGGGCGGAGTATTGCGCGATCTGGGCCGCTTTGACGAAGCAGTAGAGTTGATCAGAGCTGCCATTTATGGGCATCAGAATCACGCCATGTTGTGGAATGCGCTGGCCACGGTTTTGCTGGAATCCGGTCAGCCCGAACAGGCGCTTACCTTTTATGATGAGGCCTTGCGGCTAGACCCTCAAAGCGCCCGGATCTGGCACAATACGGCCTATGCGGCAGGGCTGGCCGGGGATCGCGCCCGCGCCGCCGAAGCCGGTGAAAAAGCTCTTGCCATGACCACCAGCCCTGAGGATCGCTCGACCATCGAATACGGCCTTTCCCAGGCCTATCTGGCACTGGGACGCCTCGAAGAAGGGTGGAAGGCGCACATGGCGCGCTTTGACCCCAAAGGCGTTGTTAACATGCTGAACGCTATTGATGCCCCGCGCTGGGATGGCGAAGAAGATATCACCGGCAAGCGCGTCCTTCTGATGGGCGAGCAGGGGCTAGGCGATGAAGTGTTGTACATGAATGCGGCCCAGGATTTTATTGATGCGGTTGGCCCAAAGGGCCGGGTCGATTTCACCGTGGAACGGCGTCTGATGCCTATGGTGGAACGTACCTATGCCCCCAAAACCCTGGTGCGGCACTTAACCGTCAATCGCGAAGGCCGGCAAATCCGCCTGATCCCGGATATTACCGACTGGTCGGACTATGACTTTTATGTGCCCATGGGCAATGCCGTGGCGGCGCACCGCAAGACAATCGCCGATTTTCCGGACCATAAAGGCTATCTGGTGGCAGACCCAGAGAAGGTCAAAGCCATGCAGAACGCTGTGGCAGCGCTGCCTGCGGGTCCAAAGATAGGCCTGTGCTGGAAATCCATGGTGATGAACGCCAATCGTTCCAAATATTTCAGCCCGTTTGATGCCTGGAAGCCAGTTTTGCAAACTCCGGGTGCGGTATTTGTCAGCATGCAATATGGCGATTGCGCCGATGAGATTGCGAAGGCCCAAAAAGCGCTTGGCGTAACCATTCATGAATTGCCTGGTCTGGACCTGAAAAATGATCTGGACGGGGTCGCCGCCGCTGGTCTGGCGCTGGACATCACCATAGGCCCGATGAATGCCTCAACCAACCTGGCCGCAGCCCATGGGGGCATGGTGTGGTTTTTGGCCAGCCCGGATCATTGGCCGCTGCATTCCACCGGCACCATACCCTGGTACCCCATGGCGCGGGTATTTTCACCCAAACAGTTTGGGGCCTGGGATGAAACCATGAAACGGGTGGCCGATGCCTTGGCCGAGGAAACCCGGGCCAAAAAAGCCGCTTAACCGGCGGCAAAACACACCAGGAAAGCATTTTCACTTGCCGGGTTGGCCCTGCGCGGCTACCAAATCTTTTTGGGTAAGGAAAAAAAATGCGTTTTGAAGGTACAGAAAACTACGTTTCCACCGATGATCTCTCTGTGGCGGTTAATGCGGCGATCACACTTGAGCGCCCATTGCTGATCAAGGGCGAACCGGGCACCGGCAAAACCATGCTGGCCATCGAAGTGGCAAAAGCATTGAATACGCCGCTGATCGAATGGCATGTCAAATCCACCACCAAGGCCCATCAGGGCCTATATGAATATGACGCCGTGGCTCGCCTGCGCGACAGCCAATTGGGTGACCCAAAGGTCGAAGATGTTAATAATTATATCCGCAAGGGCAAATTGTGGGAGGCGTTTACCGCCGAGCAACGCCCGGTCCTGCTGATCGACGAAGTGGATAAAGCGGACATCGAATTTCCCAATGATCTGTTGCAGGAACTTGATCGTATGGAGTTCCATGTTTATGAGACCGGGGAGCTGATCAGCGCCAAGAACCGCCCGATCATCATCATTACCTCGAACAATGAAAAAGAATTGCCCGATGCCTTTTTGCGCCGCTGTTTCTTCCACTTCATCCGCTTTCCCGATGACGACACCATGCAGGCCATTGTAGATGTGCACTTTCCCGGGATTAAAAAACGCCTGGTCGCCGAAGCGCTGAAAATTTTCTACGACATTCGCAAAGCCCCGGGATTAAAGAAAAAGCCCTCTACGTCTGAACTGCTGGACTGGCTGAAACTGCTGATGGCCGAAGACATTGACGCCATGACCCTGCGCGAGCGTGATCCGCGTAAACTGATCCCACCGCTGCATGGCGCATTGCTGAAAAACGAGCAGGACGTGCAACTCTTTGAACGCCTGGCCTTTATGGCAAGACGGGATGGGTAGGGAGGCAACCTCCTCCCTTCGTCATCCTCCGGCTTGACCGGAGGATCCAACCAACACCAATAGGGTTGTGGCCTATTTTACATATATCCTTGCGTCCAAACCACGCGGCACACTTTATGTTGGCAGGACCAATAACCTTGTGCGGCGTCTCTGGGAGCACAAAGAGGAATTGCAATCTGGATTCACAGAGAAATACGGAGTGCACCGACTAGTTTGGTATGAGGAACATGCAACAGCAGAAAATGCCATACGCAGGGAAAAGCGTCTGAAGCACTGGAACAGGGCATGGAAAGTCGACCTTATCGAAAAGGCAAACCTGAACTGGAGTGATTTATGGGATGAGATTGCGACGTTCTAAATCTTTATGGATCCTCCGGTCAAGCCGGAGGATGACGAAGAGAGGGCGGAGGGTAACGTAAAAGAAGGAGCCGGGGGTAACGACGCTGATTGGAACTTTAAACCGCATCCGCCACAGCAATGGTCCAGGGCTCGGCCAGCGCCGCCATTTCCCAATCGAGATAGTCTTCATCGGCCAGAAGTTCGCTGAAATAGGTGTCCACTTTCAGAGCACATTCCATACCATAGGTGTTGAACCGGCTGGCATAGGGCGTGGCAAAGGCATCGGCGATGGACCAGTCGTCAAACAAAAACGGTCCCTCATGAGCGCCCAGCAATTCTTCAAGAATGGTGACCAGGCGCGCCGCCTCATCAAGGCAGTCCTGGGGCATAGGCGTGGTGGTGCGCCGTCGCAAATTCATATGGGCGGTGTTGCGAAACACGCCAAAATCATCCTGCATCTGCTTGCATAGCGCCCGGGCGCGTTCTGCCTCGGCGGGTTTTTTGGGCCAGAGATTAGGCACGCATCTGGCGACCCATTCAGAGATAGCCAGACTGTCGGGGATCATCTCATCCTTGACCTGTAATACCGGCACCGTGCCAGCGGGCGAAAGCGCCAACAGCTTTGCCTTGGTACCACCCTGATAAAGCGGGATCAGGTTTTCTTCGAACGGTAATCCGGATTTACGCAGCACCAGCCATGGACGCATTGACCATGAGGAATAGTTTTTATTACCGATATAAAGCGTCAGCATAACGGCTTAGCCATTGGCGATTTTTTTGGTGGTTTTGGCGATTTCCTCGCTGGCGTTCTGGGCGCGGCGGATATGGTCCCGCACATCGAATTGGGTCAGCTCCCCCAGCCCCATGGCCTGGCTGTCCAGAACCGGCAAACGAACACAGACATTGGTGCCAACCCCCAATTCGCTTTGCACCGTCATGGCCCCGCCATGCAGTTGTGCCAGAGATTTGACCAGCGCCATGCCAAGGCCGGTGCCCCGGGCATTGGTGACTTGTGCGCTGTCTGCCTGTTGATAGGGATTGCCTACGCGCGCCGTATCTTCGGCAGTCATACCCACCCCGTCATCGCTGATCCCCAGCAACACGTCATTGCCCTGAATGCTAAGCTTGATCGTTACCGTACCACCAGCGGGAGTAAATTTAATGCCATTGGACAAGAGATTAAACAGGATCTGGCGCAAGGCCTTGCGATCTGCGCTGACCGGCACCACCGTGTTTGACAATCTGGTTTTTAAGGTCACCCCGGCCTCTTCGGCGGTCAATTCCATCAGTTTTACACTGGAACTGACCACATCGCGGGCATCAAAGGCGGTTTTATTGAGGGTGTAATGATCGGCCTCAATCTTTGACATATCCAAAACATCACCAACCAGATCCAGCAGATGGCGACCACTGTCATAGATCAGATCGGCATATTCGGCGTATTTTGCCGGCAGCGGCCCAAAGAGCCGGGCCTTCATCATGTCGGAAAAGCCGATTATGGCGTTTAAAGGCGTGCGCAATTCATGGCTGATCCCTGCCAGAAACTGTGTTTTCTGCCGGGCGGCACTCAGCGCCTCATCTCGCTCAGCGATTAGCTGTTCTTCGCGTTCGGCGCGCCGCGTAATGTCATGCATATAGACCATCAGGGTCCGGTCGCCTTCGCGCGCCAGGTTTAACTCAAAACGGCGGGCGTGCTCATCGGCGCGTCCGGGCACGTCAACCTCGACCAACTCACTTTTGCCGGAACGCAAGACCCGTGTTACCGCCGCCCCAAAGCGATCACGATGCGCGGCACTGAGCACGCTGCCCAGCCTGCGGGCACCGCCCAAAAGGCGCCTGGCCTCTGGCGAGGCGGCCATATTACGCCCGCGTGCGTCCAGACACACCACCGGCTCGTGTGCAAAGCGCAACAGGCGCAGGCGCGCAGAATGGGCATCCCAGCCCCCCTGGCGGCGCACTACCAGCGCACTGGAAGACGCTATCAGGGTCAGAATAACACTTAACGGCCCGATCAGGCCTACAGGCTGGGAACTGAGCAGCGTCGAGGACAATAAACCACCGGTTTCCATGGCCACCAACAGCGCCACCGCCAACATGGTCAGGGCCGATGCCTCCATCGTCAGGCGCGGTCCCCCGAGGCTGTGGGCGGCGACCACCGGCATAATAAACAGAACCACAAAGGGGGTCGACATGCTGCCCACGGCGGCAACTGCCAGTCCGGCAAGCGCCGTCCAGGCCAGTACAATCAGTGCCTGTGCCCAGTCTTCATCCAGAAACGGGCTGACAATGAGACACAATATCGCAGGCATGGCCCCGATAAGCGCAATCGTCAGAATGACCGGCCGCACCATGGCGCCGTTCAGAAACAGGGCAATCACCCCGCAAACAAGAACCCCGCCCAGCCATAACAAGGGCATGGTCAGGGCGCCCGCTGGAATGCGCCGTATTGGCTTTTTTAGAATCGACTCATCAATCATAGTGCAAGTCTTTGCTTACAGCGTTAACAAATCCTGAATCGCCACCGCATAACTACAGTGAAAAATACACCTTATTACATTGTATTTATTCACTTATTTATACTTTTATATATCGTTAACTTTATTGCCGTTTCGGGCAACCGCCGCCGCGCCGCCCTTGGTAATGACGGTTTTCTGCGTTACTATGCAGGTAAGGTAATTGCAGCCATTTCTGTGCTAGGGTGCAAATAAGTATAAAAGTCTGGGAAAAGGTATAATGCTCCGATCGCGTATTTTTTATGTCGGTGCCGTCTTGCTATTGCTGTGCCGGGGCGGTCTGGCCCAGGCCTTGACCGCTGATCGTCCCACAGCATTTACAGCCGGTATGACCAGCAGCGATCCGGCAAACGTCAACACTATTGCCCAAATCCCGCCCCTGCAAAGTCCCGCCATACCACCCGCATTGACCTCACCCATGCCGGATCTGGTCCTGGCTGCCGGGCCCTATGCCCGTTTTTTGGATATAGTGGATCGCGCCGCAAAAATTCCGCCTCGCTCTGCCGAAGATCTGGAACAGCTGATGGGGGACTTGGCCAGCTTTGATGGGCCTAAATTATCGCACTCCTTTCGGGCCTATGCCATTTTACAAGCCATGCAGACCCCTGCATTTTCCTCTGGCATTCAACGTTGGGGCCGACAATATGATCGCAAAGGCCTGCTTGTGAACTTGCGAGCCAATCCGGCCTATGTCGAACAAATGCCCGGCATAGCCCAGGCCCGTGAGCAAGTCCTGCGGCACATCAGAAAAGATGGTCAGGCGGCCCTGCTGGCAGGCGGTATATACAAAGATCTTGCCTACTCTCTGCAACGTCTTAAATGGGCAAACAAAGTGCGCGGAGGCAAGGCGCTCAGGCTGGCGGCCCTGCGCAATGCCACCTATGCCCCGCAGACCTTCCGGGAGGATCTTTTGCAACCGCTTTTGCGCGCCTATTCGCTGCAACCGCCGCTTCTTGGCCCGGTCATGGCCGCCAATGCTATTCCCTCCAGAAAACCGGCAAAAAACGGATTTTTGAAAAAACTGGCAAGTAGTATAGGGCCTGGTGCTGCCATGGCGGCCAGACCTTCGCTGGCGATGCCACCTCTCACAGCGGCCCCGGCCTATGCGGGAGAGTTACAGAATATTCTGGCCAATGCCGCTTTGCAAATTCTGGATCCATCCACCCCCTATGCCGTGGCTTTGCCCACGCGCAGCACGCCCGACACGATGGCAGAGTGCGTTGACTGGGCTCGCTTGCACCTGAATCAGTGCGTGGCCGCTACACGCTTTGTCTATGAGGACAGTTTTTGCATTGCCCGTCATCAACTCAAAGATTCCGGGCGCTGCATTGCCGAATTCATTGACGGGCACCACCAGGCCACCCATTAGACGAACAATACCGGTATCGGTAAACTGACCGGTTTGCCCTGATCTTCACAATTTTAATTAATCCTGCGCCATATTTGACCCAATATTATGTCAAAGTCGACAGGCCAGCTAACGGCTTCTTAACGGCATTCACAGGCTTTGCTTGAGTTTACGACCCGCTTGCGCATACTCCCCTCATACCGTGCGCAATGGTGTGTGCGAAGTGAGGATAAAACGTGGGTTTCATTATCAAATCCATATTCTGGTTCGGCATAGTGTGCCTTTTTCTGCCGCGAGATCCGTCGGCATTAAAGGCCCCAAAAGCCGTTGCAAAAATATCTTCGGCAACCGTACTGGATGTAGCGGCAGCCGGGGCAAACTTTTGCCGCAGCCAGCCCGAGATTTGCGAATCCGCATTAAAAACCAGCGCCGCCAGTCGCGAGATTTTGTCGGCGGCCGCCATAACGCTATCCAATACGCTATCTGACAAGCCCAAACGCAAGAACTCCTCCAACTGATCTCCCATCCTTGCCAGCGTCGTCCCGGGCGATTATGTGCCAGAGCAACTGCATTGTGTTTGGAAAAGATATCTGGCGATTATGGACGATTCCCGAGCAAACGAACTTATTGACGAATTTGACTTTCTGGATGACTGGGAAGAGCGTTATCGTCATGTCATCGAGCTTGGCAAAGCGCTGGAGCCGTTAAGCGAGAACGAGCGTAATGATGCCAGCAAGGTTCAGGGCTGTGTCAGTCAGGTCTGGCTGGTCAGCGAGGCCGTACCCGGCGAACCACCGCTTTTGCATTTCCGCGCTGACAGCGATGCCCATATTGTTCGCGGACTAGCTGCCCTGTTGATCAGACTGCTCTCGGACCGCCCGGCCAAAGATATTCTGGCACTGGACGCCAAGGCAGTTTTTGAGGCCATTGGCATGGCCGACAATCTTTCCGCCCAGCGCTCCAACGGTCTGGGCGCAATGATCACGCGGATGCGCGCCGTGGCCAAGGCGGCGCTCACAAAACCCTGATCTTAACCCCGGTCACTCTCACGAAAGCGTGCCTTGATCCCCCCGGGATCGGCCTGATACTGTGCATCTTCACAGAGTAAAAGAGAGAGTGTTCATGTCGATTTTTCGTTGGGTTCTGGCCATTATCCTTGCCGTTTTTTTTATTTTTATGGGTACCCAAAAACTCATTGCGCCTAGCCCGGTTTTTCAATATATGGCGGTGCATTCAGGCATTAGCCTGTTTGAACCCGGCGTGCGTATGGCCACCGGATTGGCGGAAATCAGTGCCGCCATCCTGATCATCCTGCCACGTATGCGCGTCTATGGCGCGCTTTTGGCGCTGGCAGTTCTGGGCGGTGCCCTCACCTTTCATCTCTCACCATGGCTTGGCATTAATGCGCCGGTGGCCTTTTCTGCGGCGTGCCAGGCCGCGCAACACTGTGACTATGCCAGCGACAGCAGCTATGTGAAAAGCCCGATGTTGTTTGCCATGGCGCTCAGTTTCTTTTTCGCCAGTCTGGGCCTGTTATTTGTTGAAAAGCGGGCGAAATCAAAAAAAATCGGCTAAAAGCCCTTTGACCAAAGATTAACTCACCCGTGTTTGATTGGCCCTTGAGACATCGAGGCCAGATCATGCCAATTGCTAAAACTATCGATACGGATAGCGCGTTGCCGGATAATGCGGGCCACACGCGCACCATACTGGCGCGACGCCTTGCTGATATTATCTGCCTGCCATCCAGCCGGATCAGCCCGGTGGAGCGCCATATGTCTGGCGATCTTCTGGTGGGCATATTGGCGCAAAGCCCGCTGGAATTACGCAAACGCTGCGCCCGCCGGGTAGCCCCTTTGATCGATGCCGCCCCGGGCTTGTTGCGCTTTTTAATCCGTGATGACATTGAGGTCGCCCGCCAGGTGCTGGAAGACAGCGATGCCCTCAGCGATTATCAACTGGTCGAGACGGCCCGCTCCACCACGCTGGAGCATCGTTTGATCATTGCCCAGCGCCGGGGCCTGAACGAGTTGGTGTGTGAGGCCCTGTTGGCCCCTGGCGAACCCGAGGTAACCGCCAAAGTCCTTAAAAACCGCAGTGCCCAACTTTCCCAAAACGGCTTGGAACGGGCGCTGGACCTAAGCCGGGAATACCCCTCTTTATGTGCGGCGCTTCTCAAGCGTGATGAATTACGCCCCGCCCAGGGCATGACCCTGTTCTGGTGGGCAGAGCCAAAAGAGCGGGCGCAGGTGTTGACCCGCTTTGCCGTCGGGCGGGAAATCATGCAGGATATCGCCGGGGATATATTCTCGATGATGGCCGAGGATGACTGGCAGGATCCTCTGGTGCGCAAAGCCATGCAGTTTATCGAGCGCCGCCAGCGCAATCGCGCTGCCATCGACAAAAGCCCCTATAACAGTCTGGAAAATGCCGTGGATAGCGCGCTGGAAACCGGTATGGACGCAGAGCTGGCCGAAGAGATTGCTTATTTGAGTGGCATAAAGCCCGTTACCGGCGCACGCATTCTGAGCGATCACGGCGGTGAACCCATCGCCGTTTTATGCAAGGCCACGGGTCTGAAACGCGATTATATGCTGAAACTCTGGCGCGCGCTCAAACGCCCCACTGGTGCCCCAGACACCCCCGATCCGGCCCTGGCACGCACCATCCGGTGTTTTGATGGCCTGTCTTCCAACAAGGCGCAAACCGTGCTGCGTTATTGGAACTGGGCTTTTAACGCGGAAATGCACACCACCAACGCCACTGAAATTGGCCCCAATGTTGATCTGGAAATCACCACCCCCAACAGCGCCGCTGCCCTCGTCTAGGCCCCGCAAATTCTGTTGACCTCGCCCATTTGCTTGCTAGGCTTGGCGCGTGGATTGTCCACAACAATGGTCTTCGGGGCGGGGTGAAAGTCCCCACCGGCGGTAATGCAGATCTGTCTTTGACAGCCCTGACAAGCCCGCGAGCCGATCATGATCCCTGTATGGCAGGGTAAAGATTAGCAGATTCCGGTGTGAGTCCGGAGCCGACGGTTATAGTCCGGATGGTAGAAGATCGAACAGACGAGTGTGGCTCGTACGTGTTCAAAAAACACGCCCGTTCGGGTGTGCGTTTTGGCGTGTGTGCAGGCAATCATCTGTAAAGCGCCCCGAAGCTGTTGCCTTGGCTTTGGGACCTGATTTATGCGCAACTCACCTACCGATAAAACAACCATAACCACGTTTGCACACTTGCTTTCATGCGTCGGTATTTTAGCGATACCCTCTATTGCCCTGGCCAATGCACAGGATGATCCGGCCAAAGTCGATACGCTGTACGAGATCATTGTGACCGCCACACGGCGCGCCGAAAACCTGCAAAGCGTACCGATATCCATCACCGCCTTTTCCGCAGAACAATTGGAGGCCTATCAGGCCCCTGCCCTGGAAGACTTAAGCGATCATGTCGCCAATATGTGGATGCCCGCCTCTACCGAAGCCGGGCAGAGCTTTATCACCATGCGCGGCATCAATGCCGGCATCACGCGCAGCTCAGGCCGGTCGGTAGGGGTTTATGTTGACGGGGTGTTTATCTCGGCCGATACCGCCATGAACATTGCCATGTTTGATGTGAACCGCATTGAAGTGCTCAAAGGCCCTCAGGGCACGCTCTTTGGGCGTGACACCATTGGCGGAGCCATCAACATTACCAGCAAAAAACCTGCCAAAGTGCCCGAAGGCAAAGTGCAGATTGAGGTTGGCAATTATGGCCTGCAGCAAATTCTGGCCAGCGCCAGCACGCCTTTGGTCAAAGACGTGCTGTTTCTTCGTCTGGCCGCCATGAAACGTAATAAAGGCGGCTATATCAAAAACGCCTTCACCGGCCGCAAGGCCGGGGCCGAGGATCATTTTTTCTATAATGCACAGCTTTATTATACGCCCAGCACCCGCTTTGATGCGCGTCTGGTTTTCAGTGCGCAAAAAATTGATGATCGCCCCAACGCGCTCGGCGAGGCGACAACCAATATCGGCTCGGATACGATTCCCTATACCATCAATCTTGATCAGGATGAGTTCCAGAAACAAACCGTAAAAAGGGCATCCCTGAATGCCAATTATGATTTTCCCAGCGGCCATACACTGAGCTGGACCAGCGGTTGGTCCCATGTGGATGATTTTTACATTCAGGACGGAGACCGTCTGCCGCAATCCATAACGGTGGCTCAATTTAACGGCGGCTCGCGAGAGCTTTCCCAGGAGATCCGCCTCACCTCACCGCAGTACAATCGTTTTGATTATCTGTTTGGCCTTTATTATCTGGATGCCCGGCGCGATTTTAACCCGACCTTTCCGGTGATGGGCAGTGCCTTTCTGGAACAGGTGCTGGGCATTCCGGCGCAATTCCACCCCACCGACACGTTGGATGGACAAATGGTGAGCACCAAAACCACCAGCAAGGCCGCCTTTGCCCATGCCAATTTTCATATCACCGACAAGCTGACCGCCTATGGAGGGCTGCGGTTTACCAACGATCATAAACGCGTGGATTATCGCAGTTTTGGCGAGGTATTTGGTGTGTTTGGCCTGCCGCCTTTGCAGGCAACATCACGGGTGCGCAACCGCCCGTTGTCATGGATGGGGGGCATGCGTTATCAGATCACCGATACGGTTATGGCCTATGGCAGTATCAGTCGCGGTTATCGCAGCGCCGCAATCAAGGATAATTTTGTCTCCGCCGCAGACATCAATGCGCCCAGCGGATTTTTTACCCGGCCTGAATTTCTGACCAATTATGAAACCGG
>NVVU01000056.1 GCA_002733485.1 Robiginitomaculum sp. | reverse complement strand
AGTGCGCCCGGTTACGTTTTTATGGAATGGTGGGCCGGGCTCTGCCTCCACCTGGCTGCATATGGGCACGTTTGGGCCAAAGCGCGTCGCCGTGCCCAGCGATGCCAGCTATCCGGGGCCGCCGCCTTATCCCATTCTGGACGCGCCCGGCACCATTTTGGATGTGACGGATCTGGTGTTTGTGGACCCGGTGGGCACCGGTTTTTCCCGCGCCCTTGGGGACCATGAAAACAAGGAATTTTGGGGCCTGAACGAAGATGCCCGGTCCATGGCGGAATTTATACGTACCTGGATCACCAAAAACGGCCGCTGGAATTCTCCGCGCTTTTTGCTGGGCGAAAGCTATGGCACCACCCGCGCCGCCGCCGTCTCCAAATTGCTGGAGGGTGAATTCATGATGAGCCTGAATGGCATCATCTTTGTTTCACAGGCGCTCGATTATCAGGGATCATCGCCTTATATAGAAAACAATATGATCGCCCATGTCACCTATCTGCCKACCATGGCGGCAGCGGCCTGGTATCACCATAAAGTCAACCCACGGCCGGAAAATCTGGAAGAATTTTTGGGTGAGGCACGCGCCTTTGCCACGGATGAGTTGTTACCAGCCTTATTCAAAGGCACGGCATTGGACGATAAAACCCATGCGCATATTCGTGATCGCCTGGCCTGGTTCACTGGCCTCACGCCAGAATATATCGAGCGCGCAAATTTGCGCATAAACGGCTTTCGCTTTGCCAAGGAGTTGTTCCGCAAAGAGGGGCTGGCCGTTGGCCTTCTTGATGCGCGCTATACCACCGATGACATTGATGATTTGAAGGCAGACCCGGCGGGGGATGCGGCCAGTATCGCCATTTCCAGCGCGTTTAAATCGGCACAAATGGAATATATGCACAATGATCTGGGCGTGAACTGGGACCGGATATATCAGGTGCCGGCAGATGATGAGCTGAATAACGAATGGAACTGGCGCACGGTGCCGGACGGCGAAGCCTATGAGCCGGTTTATGTAAATACGGCCGGTGATTTATCGGTGGCATTGCGCCATAATCCAACGCTAAAAGTGCTGGTGGCCTCTGGCTATTATGATCTGGTCACCCCGTTTTTTGATGCGGAATACACCCTTGGCCGTCATGGCATCAAACCCGAACAGATCATCTATAAATACTATGGTGGTGGCCATATGATGTATGTGAACGAGCCATCCAGAGCGCAATTACTGGACAACACCCGCGCGTTTATCAAGCAGCAATTGGTGAAGTAACTGGTTGCCGTCATTCTGATGGCCACAGCTCTTTCAGCACTTCGATACGCCGCTGGCCTTCCTTGGGGGCCGGGTGGGCGCCAATATTGGCTGCTATACTTTCCACCGTTACGTCCGGTTGCAACTCAAGCGTTTTCCTAATTGCTTCTCTTGCTTCGTCGGGCCGCCCCAGTGCATCAAGCGAAATGGCCATAAAAATATAGGGTATATGGTAATTCGGTGCGATTTCATTGACTTGCAGCAGAAGTTTCTCTGCCTGTTTATGGTCTCCCTGCATGGATTTGGATATGGCGCGGTACCACGGCGCGTAAAGGGATGAAACGCCATTTGGGGCCATAGCTTCCAACGTATCTAGCGCTTTTTCAGCCTTTTCAAACCTGCCCGTATACGCATAAACCTGCGCCAATGTGAAGTAGACGTCCGGGAAATTAGGATTGATTTGCAGGGCTATTTGGCAAAGTTCTTCGGAACGTTCATTCTTTCCGACATAACCAAGGGCAGCGGCACAAAGATTAAGGTTGAAGGGGTCTTCGGGGGCCAGACTTAATCCATGTTGCAAGTGTTCTTTAGCCTCTTCTAAATCTGCTTGCCAATTATCGGAAACACCATTAACAACACGCGAATTTAGAAGCCAGGCCAATAAAGATTGCGCATAGGCGTAGTCTGGTTCTTTTTGGGTAATGTTGCGCAGTTCATCAATGGCATCATTATTGAAATTGCCCTTCTTCGCGCTAAACAGCAGGGCTTTTTGTACGACCTGCCAAGCGCTCAGCGAGCCAGGTTTGAGAAGGCGAGCGCGTGTGGCCTCGGCTTTTGTCAGGCTGGCACCCAGTGCAGAGGTTATGGCGTCGATCACCTCGTCTTGCACATCAAACAAGGCATCAGCCGGGCGGTCATATTTCTCTGCCCATATATGATTACCGCTTTGCGCCTCGATCAATTGCACGGTGATGCGGATGCGCTCACCCATAGGGCGAACGCTGCCTTCGGCCACATAGTCCACGCCAAGGGCACGGCCTACCTCACGGATGTCCGGCGAGGTGCCTTTATAGCTAAAGGTCGAGGTGCGGGATTTGACCGATAAATGCTGGCTAAACGACAGGCCGGTAATGATATCTTCGGTCATGCCATCGGCGAAATATTCGTTTTCCTTGTCGTCCGACATATTGATGAAGGGTAATACCGCAATGCCGGGTTTTTTATTTTTGTTCGTTTGCGGGCTAGGGCTGGAACCGGCTATGTTGATCGTTGTGTCCTGCGCCCAGGCCAACAGCACAACCAGCGGAAAGCCCAGAGTAAGAAACACCAGCACCGTCTGGTCCAGCCAGTCGGGCAGTTTGGCGGTCGTTTCAATGGCAATGGCGGCTTGCAGTACCAGCCAGGACGCACCCACATAGATGGTACCAAATTGCACAACCTTGCGGGTCCATAATTCTTTGAAAAAGTCAGGTATTTTCTGCATCCAATTCTCAATAACACAAGTTGTGCAGAATTTGGATGCATGTCAGTAAAAAAATAAGAAATTATTCTTGTGTAGAGAGCGTAAATATATTCTTTTTGCGCACTACTTCCGTTTAATTTGCAGATTATATTATCAATTGTAGATGTGATATATTCGTCATACCGTTGAAAAACGGTATCCAGCTATTTAACAAACCCATTAAGCGTGAAGAACTGGACCCCGACTTTCGTCGGGGTGACGCGTATCACTATGTATGCCGTTAGTGGTTTGGTTTATACTTCCTTGTCTGAAAGTAGCTTTCCATCATCCTTCATCACCACATAAATGGCGGGGATGACCAGAACGGTCAGCAGGGTTGAGGATAAAAGCCCAAAGAGCAGCGATATGGCCAGCCCCTGAAAAATCGGATCAAACAGGATCACCACCGCGCCAATCATCGCCGCCACGGCGGTTAGCAGGATCGGTTTGAACCGGATGGCCCCGGCCATTAGCAGGGTTTCGCGCAAGGACTGATCCGGATCATGCTGGTGACGAATAAAATCCACCAGCAAAATAGAATTGCGCACAATAATACCGGCCAGTGCGATAAAGCCGATCATCGAGGTGGCGGAAAACGGCGCGCCAAACAGCCAATGGCCGAACATGATACCAATAAAGGTCAGCGGTACTGGCGAGAGCACCACCAAAGGCACGCGAAACGAGCCAAATTGCCCCACCACCAGAAAGTATATGCCCATGAGAGCTACCATGAAGGCGGCCCCCATATCGCGAAATGTAACGTAGGTGACCTCCCATTCGCCATCCCAGAGCACCGTGGTTTTGCTTTCGTCCTCGGGTTGACCATGCAGGCTGACATCGGGCACCGCCCCGCCGGTAATGGCGCTCCAGTCATAGGCTTTGATCTTGTCGCCAACAGCGGCCATGCCATAAATCGGCGCTTCGAACTGTCCGGCCAGTTCCCCCATCACCATTTCGGCAAAGCGGCCATTATGGCGAAAAATGGGGTAGCTGCCAGGTTCTTCGGTGATCCGAACGATATCGCCCAGCTCGGCAATGCCGCGCTCGCCGGGTATGGCGTTGGATGGCACCGGGGTGGACAAAATACGCTCGGACGGGGTCAGGTCACGCCGGGGCAGGCGGATGGTAATCTCCGCCGGATCGCGGCCTTCCCCGCGATAGGAGTAACCAACCGTGCGTCCATTCAGCAGCAGGCCGATGGTGTCGTAAACATCACGCTGTTCCACCTTGAAATATTCCAGATTATCTTCATCGATGCTGACATGCAGGCGCGGCGCGCGCGTTCCCATGCTGTCATCCACATCAACGATATAGGGCACATCACGATACATTTGCGCCACCACACGGGCCACGGCGCGCCGCGTGTCGGCATCGGGGCCATAGACCTCGGCCAGCAAGGTGGAGATCACCGGCGGACCGGGGGGGATCTCCACAACCTTGACCGAGGAACCCGGTGGCAGGTCCAGATCTTTTAATTTTTCGCGGGCCTCCAGCGCAATGTCATGGCTGACGCGTTTGCGCTCTCCCTTGGGGGTCAGATTGATCTGTAAATCGCCCAGCTCGGGACTGCGGCGAAGATAATAATGGCGCACCAGACCGTTAAAGTTAAACGGCGCGGCGGTGCCGGCATAGGCCTGCATAGAGGTTAGCTCGGGAATGCCTTTAAGGCGCTCTGCCGCCGCAAAAAGAACCCGTTCGGTGCGTTCCAGTGAGGTGCCTTCGGGCAGGTCCACCACCACCTGAAATTCAGATTTATTGTCAAATGGCAACAGCTTCACCGTAACTGATTTGGTGGCAAACAGCATTAGCGATGACAGGGTCAGCACGCCAATGACGCTTAGGAAAATCACCGATCTGCGCTTTGGCCCCATGAGGGGCCGGGCTACCTTCAGATAAAGTCGTCCCAGTGGCCCAACATCCACATCATGGGCCAGTTCAGTGGTGCTTTCGCGGCTGGCAACTTTGCACATCAGCCATGGGGTGATGGTCATGGCTACAAAAAAGGAAAACACCATGGCGGCGGAGGCAACGGCGGGGATCGGCGCCATATACGGCCCCATCAGGCCCGATACAAACAGCATGGGTAGAAGTGCCGCCACCACGGTCAGGGTGGCGATAATGGTGGGATTGCCTACTTCGGCCACCGCTTCAATGGCCGCTTCGGTACGGTTTCGGCCATCTTTCATGGCCCAGTGACGGGCAATGTTTTCAATCACCACAATGGCGTCATCAACCAAAATGCCTATCGAAAAAATGAGTGCAAACAGGCTGACCCGGTTGATGGTATAACCCAGCATTTTGGCGGCAAAAAGAGTCAGTAATATGGTGGTGGGGATCACCACAAACACCACCACGCCTTCGCGCCAACCAATCACTATGGTTACCAGAATAACGATGGAGAGGGTAGCAAGCGCCAGATGGAAGAGTAGCTCGTTGGCCTTTTCATTGGCGGTTTCCCCATAATCGCGGGTGACGCTGGCCACCACGCCTTCAGGCACCAGATCGCCGCGTAAGCTTTCCAGACGGTGGCGCACCTGTTCGGCAACCACCACCGCATTGGCGCCTTTGCGTTTGGCAATGGCAATGGAAACAGCGGGACGGGCGGAAAAGTCACTGGCGCGTTCGAACGTCCAGACTCGCTCGTCTTTGAGCTGTCCGCCGACTACAATGCTGGCAACGTCCTTGACATAGACCGGACGTCCATCGCGGGCGGTGACCAGCAATAGTCCAATATCGGGAATGCCATGCAAAGACTGGCCAACCTCAACGTTCAGGCTGCGATCATTCAGACGGGCTTTGCCGGCCATAAACGAACGATTGGCCCCCTCAATCTTGGCGATCAGTTGTTGCAGGGTAATGCCATAAAGCGACAGCTTTTCCGGGTCCGGCTCGATGCGGATCTGGTCGGCGCGCCCGCCGGTGATAAAGCTGAGGCCGACATTTTCCGTCTTGACCAATTGCGAGCGTAGCTCGTCGGCAATCTTGTAAAGGGAATTATCATTCCATTTGTCTTCTTCACCGGGTTTTGCCGACAGGGTGATGACAATAATCGGCACGTCATTAATGCCGCGCCCGATAATCAGAGGTTCTGGAATGGAAACCGGGATTTGGTCAATATTGGCACGAATTTTTTCATGCACCCGCAAAATAGCAGCATCGGCATCGGTACCAACCAGAAAGCGCGCGGTGACCAGTACATTATTATCCTGGGTACTGGAATAGACATGTTCAACCCCGTCAATGCCCTTGATTATGGCTTCCAGCGGTTTGGTGACCAGCTCGACCGCATCGGGGGCTTTCAGGCCCGCCGCCTGCACATGCACATCCACAAGCGGCACGCTGATCTGTGGCTCTTCCTCGCGCGAAATGGTGGCCAGCGCAATCAGACCCAAAACGATCGAGGCAAAAAGGATAAGCGGGGTCAGCGGCGAGCGAATAAACTGTGCCGTTAAATTGCCGGAAATTCCTCTTTTGTACTTGCTGCTCATGGGGCAACCAGTTCATCGCCATCGGCCAGGCCGGTGAGGATTTCCAGCGCCGGTACGGTATCATCATCTATCTTGATGGTGCTTTGAATGCCGCGTTGCACCACCACATCACGTGGTTCGCCATGATCCAATACCCGCACATAGTCCACGCCAAAACGGGTGGAGACATAACTGGCCGGCACCAGTATTCGATCACGCTTGACGGTGGAAACCCAAACCCGCACACGCTCGCCTACAAAGTAATCACCTAGGCCATCAACGGTGGCGTCTGCCAAAACCCGACCATCCGATATTTGTGGATAGACCTTGGTAATGGTACCGGTGCGGCTGGCCGACCCATCTACCAAAGAGGCGTCCACCCGTATGGTGTCGCCCGTATGGACAAAGCGGGCATGGCGTTCAGGAAGGGCCAGGCGCAGGATATAATTTTCGGCGGCAATGGTGGCCAGTGGCTCGCCAGGCAAAATAACCTCGCCGGTGGCTACCGGCACGGTGAGCACCCGGCCCGAAGCCGGGGCCAATACCTTGCCTTCACGGACCTGTTGAGTAAGCACGTTGCGGTCTGCCCTGGCAGATTTGCGCTGGTTTGAAATGACGTTCGCATTGGTCAGCGCCGCATCATAGCGTGATTTGGGGATGATACCCCGGGCGAAAAGGTCTTTGGCACGACTAAGTTCAGTGTCGGCATTTTCTTTTTGCGCCAACAAGGCCTTGATGCGGGCATTTACCGACTGGATACGCAAGGCCAGCTTGTCATCGGTGATCACCGCCAATACCTGCCCCTGCGTTACCCGGTCGCCCTCACTGACGGCCAGTTCGGCCAAGGTGCCCGACAAGCGCGCGCGCGCCGGTGTCACTTTCAGGCTTTCAACCGTGCCAAACACCGCTTTTTGATCGGCAATTTGTGAAATGGTGACATGAAACGGTTTTGCATCTTGGTCGGCGGTTACCGTGCCGGGCGTTACCAGCAGAGCCAGAAGGGCTCCTAATATTAATAATAGTGATGTTCTAACGGGTTTCATGGTTGAACCTTTCACCAAGGGGCTGGACTCTTATCTTATCGGATTCGGCAGTGTTATGCACTATATTAGTAAGCGCTAATGTACATTCAAGGTCAGGGTCTGAAAAATCAATGCGGTATTATAATACCCATCTGTAATTCGCTGGTTTTAATACATAAATTTTGCTTAAATAGGTTTGACGCTTGGTTCTCCTGAGGCTATACGGCCCACTCGCTTGCATGGGCTCAATGAGAGCTCATGCGGGAATATGATAGGACTGTACCATGAAAACCTTTTCCGCGAAGCCGGCGGACGTCGTAAAGAAGTGGATCATTATTGATGCGCAAGGGGCTATTGTTGGCCGTCTGGCATCTTTTGTGGCTGCGCGACTTCGCGGCAAGCACCGCCCGGATTATACGCCGCATGTTGATTGTGGCGACTATGTTATCATTGTGAATGCTGATAAAATTGTATTTACTGGCCGCAAACTTGATGACAAGAAATATTTTTGGCACACAGGATATCCGGGCGGGATCAAAGAACGCACGGCCTCTGCTATTCTGAATGGCCGCTTTCCCGAGCGGATCGTCAAGAAAGCTGTGCAACGCATGTTGCCACATGAAAGCCCTCTGGCACGTCAACAATTCTCCAACCTCAAAGTCTATAACGGTGAAGCGCATCCTCATGAAGCGCAAAAGCCCGAAACTATAGACTTTGCCGCGTTGAACCCAAAAAACAGCAGGAGTGCCTGATATGGCTGATGAAATCCGCTCGCTGGAAGATCTCAAAGCAGGCATGGCAGAAGCCAGTGTCGAAGCCAGTGTCGAAGCCAGTGTCGAAGCCAGTGTTGACACTGTTGAAGTGACTGAAGAAGCCATTGTCGAGATTGTTCTGCCAGAACCAAAAATTGACGACCTTGGCCGTGCCTATGCCACCGGCAAGCGTAAAGATGCTGTCGCTCGCGTCTGGATCAAGCCAGGCTCTGGCAAGATCACCATTAATGGTCGTGACCAGGAAACCTATTTTGCCCGTCCGGTTTTGCGCATGATGCTGCAGCAACCATTTGAATGTGCCGAACGCAAAGACCAGTATGACGTCATTGCCACGGCAAAAGGTGGTGGCCTTTCTGGTCAGGCTGGCGCGGTGCGCCACGGAATTTCCAAGGCCCTGGTTTTCTATGAACCGGCTTTGCGTCCACCATTGAAAAAAGGTGGCTTCCTGACCCGGGATTCACGGGTTGTGGAACGTAAAAAATACGGTCGTGCCAAAGCGCGCAAGAGCTTCCAGTTCTCCAAGCGTTAAACCAGCACAGAATGACTTACAATTTATGGGCGCCCCCTTGGGGTGCCCATTTTTTTGTTTTAATTTCACTTTATGAAGCAAAGATATTTTTGGCATGCARGGTGCTGGGAAGTACTGGAACCGTGCTGGCCTGACCGATGCAGGTACCAGTAAAAAACCGAACGCCAGCTTTTTTTAGAGGCGGTATTTGGCTCAACTCATTGACATCGGTGGCATAAACCATGGCCTTTTGTTTCTGGGCATGGGAGCAGAAAATAGCAATTTTGCTTTCATTTTCATGATTAATCTGCTTGTCACGATGCACCAGTTCTAACACTGAAAAGCCAAACAGCTTGACACCGCAGGCCTGAAAAGCGTCAAAGCGAATGGCGCTGGGGGAGGTGTGAGCCAGTGTTGCCCCGCACAAAGCTTCCAGGGGTCTGAAAATCTCAATCAGCTTGCCCTGASGCGCCCCTTGGGGAATTTGATCAACACACACAAAGAAAAATTTCCGTAACCGCTTGGGTGTCTTTGATAGTTGGTTGAAATAGGCGGTTTGTCCTGCGCGATCTCTCAGGGTCTTATAACTGACCGTCACGGTAATAACACAGGGGCGACGGCGGGTGACAATATTGTTGAAAATTTCCTGTGAACGCCTAAGCATGTGCAAATCAAGATGGCGCAGTAAATCCAAAGATCTATTACCGACCAACACGTCCCGGCCATAATGCTTCTCACCATCCGAATTGAGCCGTGGTATACAGGAATTAGACGAGATGATTTCGTTATGGCTATCCCAAATGGGGCGATAAAACAGGGTTAGCCGGTCCAAAATTTCTGCCTGCCAATAGGGCGCCTCACTCTGCGAAAAAGACGATTGTGATAGGGTATCCTTGGGTGATTGCTGTTTTATTGCCGATATCTTTTTATCAAGCTCAGCAATCGTTACCTGGCTGTGTCTGGATGTGACCAAGAAATCTTTGAACGCCTCTTCCCCAATAAAAAAACAGTTGATGTCATCACTAAGCCGTTTACCGAGAGCGGTGGCCAGTTTGCTCTCAATATGTGCGAACACAACCAGAAACCCGTTGTGTAATCGGATGATGATGTCATCCGGAGACAGACGCTTCTCCAAAAAACTCTCACTGGTATCGAATACCTTTTGGCGTAATTTTGGCCAGGACTTTCCTGTAGCCTGTGCAATCAGCTCAAGATTGATAAAGTGAAAACTATGCAGATCAATGTGCCCGGTTTCCGAGGCCAGCGTCTTAATTTTTTCTAGTTTTGCAATATGCAATGTATTTCCCCAATAAATTGGAGCGTGTCCACCTATACGGTAATATAGGAAGGTTTGCATAAACGTTAAACCGCCCCGCGACGTTTTGTCGGGGGTGGATGCGGCATAGTATACTGATTGACTAAACTATTTAGGACTTAACCTTTACATAGCGCCCCGGTGCATCTTCAATAATGGTCAATTTTCCACCACCGGGTTGCCGGGCCGAGATTTTTTTTCCTGATTTAGTTTTCAACCATTGGTGCCAGTCTGGCCACCAGCTTCCCTTATGCTCGCTCGCGCCCTCTATCCACTCTTCTACGGTTTCGGGCAGGGCGGTATTGGTCCAGTGCTGGTATTTTTTGGCGACCGGCGGATTGATCACTCCGGCGATATGGCCCGAACCGGACATCATAAAGCGTACCTTGCCCCGTGACTCGCTGCCATAAAGCCGTGCGCCACGATAGACCGAGCGATAGGGGGCGATGTGGTCATCCCGAGAGGATTGCACATAAAGAGGGATATTGATTTTGCCCGGGTCCAGCCGGACTCCACCCAGCATCATCTGGCCTTTGGCATAGGCATTTTTGCGGTAAAAGGTATGCAGGTATTCAAGGTGCAGAGCCTTGGGCATGCGTGTGGAATCCGCATTCCAGAATAACAGATCAAAGGCACGCGGGCTTTTGCCCAGCATGTAATTGGAAATGACATTAGACCAGATCAAATCGTTAGAACGTAACATATTAAAGGTTTCGGCCATATTGGCACCGTCCAGCACGCCATCGGCTTCGTCCATGCGTTTCTCGATGGCGGCCAATCCGGCTTCGTCGCAAAATACCTGCAAGTCTCCGGCGTCTTCAAAATCGGCCTGGGCCGCAAAAAATGTGGCTGAGGCAATGCGGGTATCTTTTTGATCCGCCATATAGGCCAGTGTCGCCGAGAGCAGTGTGCCGCCTATGCAATAGCCAACCGTGTTAACTTTCTTTTCGCCGGTTGCCTTTTCGATGGCGGTTAGCGCGGCAAAAATGCCATCGCGCATATAATCTTCAAAGGTTTTATCTTTCAGGGTTTTATCCGGGTTCACCCAGGAAACCAGAAACACTGTATAGCCCTTGACCACCAGCCAGCGGATCATGGATTGTTCGGGGCGCAGGTCCAAAATGTAATATTTATTGATCCAGGGCGGAAAAATTACCAGCGGGCGCGAATAGGTTGTCTTGGTACTGGGCGAGAACTGCAAGAGTTGCATGATCTCGTTCTCATAGACCACTTTGCCGGGGGCGGTGGCGATATTGCGGCCAATTTCAAAGGCTTCGGTATCGGTCTGACTGATTTTCAAGGTGCCCTGACCGCGTTTTAAATCGCGAGCAAAGTTTTCCATGCCTTTTTTCAGGTTCTCGCCTTTGCTCTCTATCGTTGCGCGCAACACGGCGGGGTTGGTCATGGCAAAATTGGTGGGGGCAAAAGCATCAGTCATTTGTTGGGTAAAAAAAGATACTTTTTTACGGGTTTTGGGGTCTACATCCTCGGCGCTGGCCACCAGGTCGTTCAGCCAGTTGGCGCTAAGCAAATAGGATTGCTTGATCAGATCAAAGGCCGGGTTATTTGACCACTCTTCGTCTTTCCAGCGCCGGTCACCAGAGGCGGGCTGAATGGTATCTTCGCAGGTTTTGCCAGCGGCACGGGCAATGGCGTTTGTCCAAAGCGCGCTATAGCTTTGCCACAGGGATTGCTGTGCCTTGAGAATATGTTCTGGATTGCTGGCAATTTTTCCAAACACTTCGGTAAAGTCTGGTGCCAGCGCTAACGGGTCGAGATCAGGGGGTTCCGATGGGGAGGTCATATCCGGAATTACATCAGACAGCAGGTCCTGCGATCGGGTACTGGCCTCCAGTAAAACCTTGGAAAACTTCTCAAAAGCAGCAAAACCCTGGTTCAACGCATCCTGATGATCCGTCTTGGCGTCCGTCTTGGTGTCGGTTTTGTGTGTTTTGTCTGTTTTTGATGCCATGGCACTGTCCTATCACGGTTTGGATGGTGACATAACGGGGCGCTCAAGTGTAGTAAGAAACGATATGTTATTTCGACTCTAGCAGTGAAACCTCCGCCATGAACGCTCGTGTCCTTATTCCCGTCTTTGCCGTGCTGATTTCATCCTGTCAAAGTGCGTTGCCGTTTTACACCAAAACTGCAGAAGAACCCGAATGGTTCAAGGCCAAAGCCGCTGAGGCGGACGCCAAAGGCTATCCGGCAACCCGGGCCGTGCCGCCAAGGCCCAAAGGATTAACCCCGGCGGCCAAACGTGATGCAGAGCTAAAGGCATTGCAAAGGGCAGGAGAGGAGGTTCGCACCAATCCGCGCGCAGCGATGAATAATGAAGAAACCGTTGACCCGGAAGCCTTCGTAAAAAAGGCGCAGAAAGAAACCAAGGCCCCGCCACTGATTGATGATGAAGAGCGGCCTCAATAGGTCGAGACAGGCATGAATAACCAGTTTCACCGCATCCGACGCTTGCCACCTTATGTTTTTGAAACTGTCAATGCATTAAAGGCCAAATTGCGCGGGCAGGGTGTAGATATAATTGATTTTGGCTTTGGTAATCCAGATATGGAGACGCCGCCGCATATCATTGAAAAACTGGTGGAAACGGCGCGCAGGCCGCGCACCAACCGTTATTCGGCATCCCGGGGCATTCCCGGTTTGCGGGCCGCCCAGGCGCGCTATTACGAGCGCCGCTTTGGGGTCAAGCTGGACCCGGATACCCAGGTGATCGCCACGCTGGGGTCCAAGGAAGGCTTTGCCAATCTGGCGCAGGCCATATCGGCACCGGGCGATGTAATTTTATCGCCCAACCCGTCTTATCCCATTCACCCTTTTGGGTTCTTGATCGCCGGGGCCAGCATTCGCCATATCGCGGCAATGAATGCCGAAGAATATCTGCGCGCGGTGGATACGGCGGCTCGCCACAGCGTACCCAGTCCGCTGGCGGTGGTCACCTGTTTTCCATCCAACCCCACGGCACAGACCTGTGATCTGAAATTCTATGAGGAAATCGTGGCGCTGGCGCGTCGCTATGAAATGTTTGTATTGTCCGATCTGGCCTATGCTGAGATTTATTTTGGCGATCCGCCGCCCTCCGTGCTTCAGGTCGAGGGGGCGATGGACATTTGCATTGAAATGACTTCGCTTTCCAAAACCTATGCCATGGCCGGCTGGCGCATGGGCTTTGCCGTCGGCGCGCCGCGTCTGGTGGCGGCGCTGACCCGGGTAAAGTCCTATCTGGATTATGGGGCCTATACGCCTATACAGGTGGCGGCCTGCGCCGCGCTTGACGGGCCGCAGGATTGTGTGGCGAAGATGCGCGAAACCTATCGCAAGCGCCGTGATGTGATGGTGCAAAGCTTTGCCCGTGCGGGATGGGATATACCGCCGCCGGACGCTTCTATGTTTGCCTGGGCACCTTTGCCGGCAAAATTTGCTGACCTGGGTTCGCTGGAATTTTCTAAACGCCTGATGCAAGAGGCTGGCGTGGCCGTAGCACCGGGCGTTGGGTTTGGCGAATATGGCGAAGGCTATGTTCGTCTGGCCCTGGTAGAGAACGAGCAACGCATTCGCCAGGCGGCAAGAAAAGTAAAAGCTTTTCTCGAAAATACAAATAATGCAGAACAATAAAAACTAAGATGGGGAACCTATGAGCAATACTAAAAACGGACTGGATCGCAGCATGATTTTTGCGGCGGCCAATGTGGCTGAGAAGGCGGCCATAGCCGCCTTTGACTGGATTGGCCGGGGCGACAAGGAAGCCGCCGATCAGGCTGCGGTGGATGCCATGCGCACAGCGCTGAATGCCTTGCCTATGAAAGGGCGGATCGTCATTGGCGAGGGCGAGCGCGACGAAGCACCGATGCTTTATATTGGCGAAGAGGTGGGCAATGGTAAGGGGCCGGAAATTGATATTGCCCTTGACCCGCTGGAAGGCACCACACCGACGGCCAATGGCATGACCAATTCGCTGGCAGTGCTGGCTATGGCACCGCGCGGCGGCCTGTTGCATGCCCCGGACACTTATATGGAAAAGATCGCCGTGGGTCCGGGCATGAAATCCGGGGTAGTGGATCTGGATAACCCGATCGAGGATAACCTGACCGCCCTGGCCCGCGCCAAGGGCATGCCGGTCTGTGATTTGACCGTGTGCGTCTTGTTGCGCCCGCGCCACGAAGAGGTGGTTGC
This sequence comes from Robiginitomaculum sp., assembly GCA_002733485.1. Classification (GTDB taxonomy): domain Bacteria; phylum Pseudomonadota; class Alphaproteobacteria; order Caulobacterales; family Maricaulaceae; genus Robiginitomaculum_B. The sequence continues at coordinate 5,879 of NVVU01000056.1, read as the reverse complement.
GCGCATTCGTAAAACCGGGGCGCGGGTTTCTTTTATCACCGATGGCGATGTAGCCGGGGTAATCAGCACCACAGATCCCCTGACCGGCATTGATCTTTATGTTGGCTCTGGCGGCGCCCCCGAAGGGGTGCTGGCAGCGGCGGCTTTGCGCTGTGTAGGCGGTCAGATGCAGGGAAGACTATTGTTTCGCAATGATGATGAACGTTCCCGTGCTGAGCGCACCGGGATCACCGATTTTAACCGCAAATATGATCTGTACGATCTGGCCAGCGGTGAAGATATCGTCTTTACCGCGACCGGGGTTACCTCGGGAGCCTTGGTCGATGGGGTGCGCAAAAGCGGTAATATTGCGCAGACCCATACGCTGTTGCTCAGCACCATGGAAGATGCCTGGCGACGCATGCGTGGCCGCTTTACGGTGTAGCAAATGGATGAGGCGCCAGATCGGCCATTTTTGGGGGTCACACGCTCCTTAAGCGGCAAAGTGTGGCAGGCACGTTCTCACGACGCGGCGCTGGCGCGTCGCTTTAGCCAGCAATTAGGCGTGCCAGAGGCGCTGGGGCAGATTCTGGCCTCGCGTAATGTATTACTGGAAGACGGGGCGCATTTCCTGGACCCGAAATTACGGGATTATTTCCCCGACCCTTCCACCTTCAAGGATATGGACAAAGCCGCCAGAATTATTCTGGATACGCTGGCCGATAATAAGAAAATCAGCATTTTTGCCGATTATGATGTGGATGGAGCCACATCGTCGGCCATGTTGCGACGCTGGTTTCGCGCCATGGGGGCTGAGGCGGGTCTGTATGTGCCGGACCGGATCAAAGAGGGCTATGGCCCCACCATTGCGGCCTTTGAAACCTTGATGGCTGAGGGCGTGGATCTGGTCATCACGGTGGATTGCGGGGCCGTTTCCACCGGGCCTTTGACGGCGGCGCACGATATGGGGCTGGGGGTGATTGTGCTCGATCACCATCTCATGCCCAAAGATGCGCCTATGCCGCCCACTCTGGCACTGGTGAACCCCAACCGGCCCGATGATACATCGGGGCAGGGGGTGCTGGCCGCCGCCGGGGTGGTGTTTGTATTGCTGGCGGCTCTGAACCGCGAGGCGCGCACGCGCGGGCAGTTCAAGAACCGCGATGAGCCGGATCTGATTGCGCTGGCCGATATAGCGGCGCTGGGCACGATTTGCGATGTGGCGAGCCTGACCGGGTTTAACCGGGCGCTGGTGGCGCAGGGGTTAAAAGTCATGTCGCGAACCGATCATGCCGGGATTCTGGCGCTGGCCGAGGTCGCTAATGCGGAACCGCCCTTTGGCACCTACCATGCGGGTTTTGTGCTGGGGCCACGGATCAATGCCGGTGGCCGGGTGGGGCAGGCCGATCTGGGCGCGCGATTGCTGGCCAGTGATGATTCGGCGGAATGTAATGCCATAGCGGCGTTGCTGGATCGTTTTAATATGGAGCGGCGGGACATTGAACAGGGCGTGCAGGAGGCGGCGATTGCTGCCATCGAAGCCCGCAACAATGATGACCCGGTGATCGTCGTGGCGGGCCAGGGCTGGCACCCCGGCGTGATCGGCATAGTCTCGGGGCGTTTGAAAGAGCGCTATGGCGTGCCCAGTTTTGTGATTGCCCTTGATCCCGGCACCGGGGAGGGAAAAGGATCTGGCCGCTCTGTCAGCGGCATCAATTTGGGCGAGGCCATAGGCGCGGCGGTTGCCGCCGGCGTGATTGAAAAGGGCGGCGGCCATGCCATGGCTGGTGGGTTATCGCTGCGCGCCGATCAGGTGGATGCCTTTCGCATCTTTTTGATCAAAACCATTGGGGATGAGGCGCGGCGGCTAGTCACCACACGTAGCTTGAAAATTGATGCACTGATGAGTGCGCGCGGTGCGGACCGGAGTTTTGTGGACGAGCTGCAAAGCGCCGCGCCCTTTGGCATGGGCAATCCCGAACCGATGTTTGCCTTTGGTAATCTGCGGGTGCGCTGGGCACAGGCGCTCAAAGGCGGGCATGTGCGGTGCACGCTGGAGGATGCCAGCGGCGGTGGCAGCCTTAACGCCATTGCCTTTCGCGCCGAAGATAACGGCTTTGCAGATATTTTGCTGGCGCAGGATGGCGCGGTCATTCATGTGGCGGGCAAGCTGAAAGCTGATAACTATCGCGGGCGGAACAGTGTGGACCTGCGCATTGAAGACGTAGCCATTGCTGACAATGCAGAATCTGCGCTGGAGTGAAAAAAAATCATCAAAAGCGTGTGCCCGGGTCTTGCGAAATGGGATGCACGCCGATATAGCTCGCGCCTCAAACGTGTGGGCCCTTCGTCTATCGGTTAGGACGCCAGGTTTTCAACCTGGAAAGAGGGGTTCGATTCCCCTAGGGCCTACCACGTTTGATTTTTCCCAAAATTTAAAATGTGACTGTGCAATGCCTCCCACGTACATTTGTGGATAATTGGAATTGCATACGCCTTCGTGAATAAAAGTTTTAAAAAAATATCTGAGAAATTTATTGAGGTAGCACAGTGCGCAAAGAAAACATCATAAATATGTATAGTGCATTGAAAATAAAGACTAATAATTACTATGCCCCTATGTAAAATGCAGTCAAATCAATAAAACGTTACTTTCCGATTGCTCTTTGCTCCTTATAACAAATAATTAAGTATGGTTAACGCCAGAAAATTAAGTGCAGGGGGAGCGTATGAGCAACGCAATAGGGTTTGTTATAAGTCATTGGTTATCTCTTTTTGGTGGGCTAGCTTTTTTGTTAACAATTATTGGGTTTTTCTTCCCATTTTTTGATCGGTTTTTGCCTTCAGCAATTCAGAATTCATGGTTTGCCACACAGACGAATAACTGGGGCTATGTACCAGCCTCATCGGTGAAGATTTTTGTACGGGCGTCTGAATGGCTTTCCAATGTTATTGGCGGGCTAATTAGCAGGCCAATTGTCAACATTATTATGGTTATTGTTGCCATGTTTAGTGCCGGGAAATTAATGCCCGACTATGCGAAAGCCGATTCTATCATCGAGCGCAATTTGTCGCTGGAATTGTTTGGCGTTGTCATTCACGGTGGGACGCTGGTCGCGGCAGTTTTGGTTATCACCGCTCTTCTTTTTATCAGACTGAAATCACCCGCGATCAGCAAAGCGGTTGCAATCGCGCGCCTGATAAGCCGCCGTGCGGGGTTGGAAAACCGTCTAGAGGCAACCAAAAGACAGAAGGAAAGTTTAAATGATATTAAAGGGGAAACGGACGAGGAAGAAAATGAGGGGTATTACAATTATCTGGAATCCAGGATTCGCTCATATGATAGAGAGGAGAAATCCATAGATAAGGCAATACGTAGAGTCGTTGATCATATAAATGAAATTAGAGGTGATCGAGACTTAACCAAGGAAATCATGAGCAGTACATTTCACATCTTTGGAACATCCTTAATTGCTATAATTGTCTATGTAACCTTCATGTATTTTAACGTAAAAACAGAGGTGTCATCCGCACTTTCTAATACCGAACCCTCGATGGGTATTTTAACAATTATGTACCTTATGCCTGCTTTTTTTGTTGTCATTGTTTTTTTACAATTATTTATTTCAACGGCATCTGTACTGTCTAACCCCGATAAAATCCTGACCGTGGATACCTCAAAACCAGTTCTGGATCCGTTACAGCAAAGTACGTTTTTTCTGTTTGTATTTAGCGCCTCACTCAGCCTTTTGATGACCTATGGGGCGTTCGCAATTGGCCATATTATGGTGCCCGATGAATACATCCCGCAAACCTTTCAGATGATTGGCTCAAATGCGCTCTTTGACGGACTTACTATTGCCATAACCCTGATTCTTATGCGACAGGTCGGAAAAATTAAAAAAGGCTGGGCCTTTGTCGCTGTTATCATTTTGATATTTCTGGATTTTGCTATCGCTGCTGCCTTGGGGGTTCTCAGCATTTTCTTTGGCCTTCTGGATACAGAAAACGCCATATCCCTGAACGAGGCCGTTAACTTACTTCTTGGGCACGCGCAAAATGGCGAGGGGTATGTCTTTGGCCCCCTTTTCTGGGTGATGCATACGTCCTTTCTGCCGACTACGATTTATCTCTCTATTATGTTATTTTTTGTTCTGGCAAAAATGGTGATGTCCCTAGTCGGATTGCTGACGAAACAGGCTGCAAATCGCGGTCTGATGGCCACGGGCGGGATGCTGGGGGCAATTTATGGCCTGATTATTTTGTTTTCTGAATTTTACTGAGCACGAGGTCTGAATTATGAGTGCTATTATGGAGTATATTCAGTCTCACTTTTACCAGCTGTTGTTGTGGGGCGTCCCGTCCATAGTTGTTATTGTGGCGGCTGTCTGGGGCATAATGAGGATAAGAAGCAAACCTAAAACGGAAAAATATGATAAATTTGTCAAGGGACAGGGACTTGAATACGAGGAAGCTGTTACCAGAGTTGAGGAGCTTACCGCCAAGTTCAGGGATAAGGTCGGTATCCTCATCCACATCATACATGATCTGGATTCAAACAAGGAAGGGGCTGATTTGGTATCTGCGCCGGGTTCGATTTCGTACCAGGAAGCTTTTGAAAAAATTGGCGCTATACGAAGTGCCGAAAAGGGCACGAAAATACACATTATTGTGCATACACTAGGCGGGTATGCCTTGCCGTCATTTATGATCGCGGATGCTATCCGTAAGCATGATGGGGATGTTCAGGTTTATGTACCGTATGTGGCGATGTCTGGCGGAACAATCATCGCGCTGGCGGCGGGTGAGGTGTGTATGGGCAAGGTTGCCCGACTTGGGCCTGTGGATACCGTTTATGGTGGGTATACGTATTCAACTCTAAAGGCACTTTCTATCGAAAAGGGCGGTAATGACAAGCTGAGTGATGAAGTCCTTCTGACAGTGATCGAGGCGGATAAGTACGAGGCTTATTCAAAGAATGAAGTTAAAAGCTTCACTCATGAAAATCATATGCCAAAGGACGGAGCGCATATTGCTGAAGAGCTCTCTGCTGGTAAAATGTCTCACAATCAGGGGTTGGATTTTTCTCAAGTCAAAGCGATGGGCATGAATGTCAAGGATTCTTGCCCAGAATTGGTCTACCAGATTACAGATGCTCAGATCCGCGTCATAAAAAGCCGTCCAACAAAAGCAGCAATCCTTGCCAAAGCAAAAGACCAATCCTTTAAGAGGCGGAACGAACGCTCCAAGCGTGAGCGCTCATCATAGTCTTACTTTGTATTCTTAATAGGTATAGCAATTACGCATAAGAATATCATTTTAATATTTAAATAAAGGCTAAACCTAAACGTGCTTATTGGGTAATGCCCCCGTATTTTAAGGGTGTTGATAAGTAGAATTTTCTCTTACTCAGGATTGAGGAGATTCATCCATGAAGAAGTCACGATATTCGGACAGCCAGATCATCAACATATTGAGACAGGCAGAGGCAGGCACACCGGTGCCGGAGCTGTGCCGCGCGATGGCCAAGGGCGCTGTCTCTACGGGGCGGCTGAGCATCCGGGCGGCGTGCACGGCTTTCACGATCAGTGAGACGTGTGACCGCTATTTGCCAAAGTTAAGCGATGAGAATGCCCTCATCGCAGACTGGCTGTTGGGATTGACCGCAGCTAAGCGCAATTGGGGCTTTATGCTGTGTTTTTTGTATCTACGTAATGTGAAGGGGTTCCCATGGAACCACAAGCGTGTGTACCGGATATACCGGGAGCTGGAGCTTAATCTGCGCATCAAACCAAAGAGGTGACTGTATCGGGACAAGCCGGAACCCTTGGCCGTACCAGAGGTCAAGAACGATGTCTGGTCGATGGACTTCATGCACGATCAGCTATCCGATGGGCGCA
>NVVU01000055.1 GCA_002733485.1 Robiginitomaculum sp. | reverse complement strand
CCCGGCGTGGCCCTTGACCCACTCAAATGTCACGTTGTGACGCGCCTGCGCCAGATCCAGCCGTTTCCACAGTTCGACGTTTTTGACCGGCTTTTTGGCCGAGGTTTTCCAGCCGTTGCGCTTCCAACTGTGAATCCAGGTGGTCACGCCATTTTTCACATAGGCGCTGTCGGTGACGATGGTGATCGTCGAGGCGCGGGCCAGTACCTCAAGCGCATTGATTGCGCCCAACAGTTCCATCCGGTTGTTGGTGGTGTCCTGCTCGCCACCGAAAAGCTCGCGTTCTTTGACGACTTTGGTGCCGTCCATGGCCTGCATTAGCACGCCCCAGCCACCGGGGCCGGGATTGCCCGAACAGGCACCATCAGTGTGTATTGTAATATGTTTTTTGCGCATAACCCTATCTGCGTTTTTGCCACCATAGGGCCTGCCGGGTTAGGCGTAAATGGCGCTAATGCGTGGGGTTGGCATCCAGTCTCAGCTGGGCAATCGGCGTGCCTGGCTGGGCCGCATTGGCATGGCTCCGCCAGCGACAGCCCATGGTGGCACCACGCCCTTTCGGGTGTTCCAGCTTGGTAAACTCAAATGAGCAAAGGCGGCTTTCCCCGCATAAAGTCACAGCCCGGGCCTTGATGGTTCTGGCGCGGCCATAACGGCGCACATCATCCAGTTGCGCCTGTAAAAATGCCCGGTCGGCGGGCCGCCACAGTGTGATAAAATCATGATCACGCAAGGCCCGGCCACTGAGTTGGCGGAGCCATTTGCCGGTCCAGCCAAACAGATAATGACAGCCATCGGCATGGCGCAGGGTAAAGGCCCCGCTGGCGCGTTGCGAAATAGGGCTTTGCAGGGAAACTAATGACGTCACATTCTCACCAATATCTTAGGTCGCAGGTAACCATTTCAACAGTATGCTGAGGTAAATCAGCGTGGGTTTTAATGGATCATCGCAAGGTTGATGCCGTCTGTGTATCGGCAAAACTGATCCGCAATGGAGCGTTTCTCTATTCTTGGGGGAAGCCGACCGCCCACGCCTTCCCCCAAAAGGGAAGTCACTAAGGGAGCAAGCACATGGGCGTATCAGCCCGGCACATCGGCCCGGTTCATTGTCTGAGCAAACGCATTGGTGCGCTTTTTATTATTCCCCTGTGGCTGGGGTTTTCCAGCCTGGCCCAGGCCGGCGGCGGAACTTGCGTCCCCTGTCAGCAAAAGAAAACCCATGTGATCCGCGTTCCCGGTATTTCCGTCACTGGTCCCAATGTGCGGGTTTCGACCCCCGGTGTATTTGTAAACAAGGGCGGCGTGGCCGTGCAGAACACATTCACCGGTGGTGGTGGCGGCTTTTTCATTGGCGGTGGCGGTGGATCGTTCGGACGCACTTTTATATCCAGTGGCGGCGGCGGCTTTATCGGCGCTGGCAGCGCGACAAGCGTGATTACCAACCTGAATGTCCAGGCCGAGGCCGAGGCCGAAGCCAGCACGGAGCAGGTCGCGGTACCCTATACCGAAACCATCACCAAAAACCGCTGGATTGAAGGCGTCTTTGTACTGCGTGCCGTATGCATAGATGACAAAGGCGTGCCCCACCCGGCCTCACGGCCAGACCCCGGCGATCAGGTTGCCCCCACGTTTGAAGGCGAGCTGTTTCGCTGTATGGCCGGGACCAGCATGCAGGTCACCCTTGGCCGTTATGCCGATGGCCAGAGCCGTTATGACAATGCCTCGACCATAGTCTGTGCCAAGGGCGAAGCCCTGCGTCACAGTATTGGCGGCCAGTTAACCTGTGCTCCGCAAGAACCACGGCGCAATTGCAATGAGCGTTCATTATTGCGCAAATATGGCCCCGGCATCAAAGTGGTGCGTCTGCGCCATCAGGAACAATACACCGAACAGGTAACCCGCACGCGTATGGAAACCCGCGCATCTGCATCCGCCAGCGCCTCGGCCAGCACCCGCCTGATCCTTAGTGGCGGCGTGGGCAATTAATCCGATTCACCAAAGCGAAACTGGCCGGTAAGCGTCCAATTGGCCGGCATATAGGTTTGTTGTGGCCCCATGCCAATATTATGAACAATCTGAACGCCCTGGCGATCCATGGCGGTGGCCACTACAATGCCGGTATGGGGTAGATTATGCGGCAGCATCCAGGTCAGCACATCACCCGTTTTATACTCTACCGCCTTGCCATGGCGCATAACATTAGCCCCCTGACGGGTAAAATAGGTGTTCAGATTGGGCACCCGGCGGTGATCAATATTACTGTCCGGGCGGCTTAGGCCCCAAATCCCTGGATAGGCCGAAAAACTGGCGGTCATATCTTCGTGCACCAATTGTTGAAGATCGATGCCCAGGGTCCGATAAGAACGGATCACCACATCGGTGCATACTCCCTGACCTGCCGGCACATCCCCGCCAGGATAACCGATACTTTGATAGCGGCCATCATAGCGCACATTAGACTTGGTGCGTTCCTGCGCCGCGCGGGCGAGTTTTTCACCAAAGGTTGAGGCATCGGCCTGCGCCATGGTGGAGAGGGTAAAAAACAAGACTAAATTATATAGGGAAAGAGATTGCATGGCATGATCCTGTCTGTGTCCCCCAGAACAGCAGACCCACCAAGCATGGCCAGTTTATGACCTCTTTATGGTCAGTTATTGAGAACCGGCATCGACCGTGTGAAAGGTGGCCGAATTGCCCACCGCCGTTGCCGTGGCGATCAGGGCGCCGCCAGAGCCGGTATTGACCGAAGAGCTGGCCACGATATTTCCTGAATTGGTCTGGCGGTTATTGGCCGCAATACCGCCGCCACAGGTGGAACAGACAAACCCAGAGACCGCATTGCCAAAGGCGGTGGCGCTGGTCACAAAATCGGTAATGATGGTATCATTACCGACGCCGCCATCGGCGGTGCCGCCGGTAAAGGTTGCCGTAGCCTCAACCCCGCCATCATTATTTTGAATATTGGCCAGATCAATATCAGAGCCAATATTGGATACCAGATTGGAATTGGCCACCGCATAGGCGGTCGAGGCATTCCAGCCCTGCCACAGGTCAAGCGTCACATCAGAGCGCGCTTCAATCAGCGCTGAATTGTTCTGATCGGTTACCACCCTGGCAAAGCCATAAGCATTTTCAACATTATAGGCATTACCGGTGGCGGTTGCCGTGGAGATCACATCTTCCCCGTCGGGCGAGTTCACCAGTGCGCGGGCGCTGACATTCGTGCCAAAATTACGCTGGTTGGCATCCACGTCCAGGGTAGTACTTTCCCCGCCGGCCATGGCCGAATTACCGATGGAGGTGGCGGTAACGGTCGCCGAATCGGCCAACAGGCCCGCATTTAACGAGGCATCGGACGACACAGACGCATTATTGGTTTGCCCGGCCCAGGCGGTAATGCGGCCACCATCCCAGGTTTCATAAGAAATGGCATTGGCGACCGCCGTGGCGGTGGAAGTGGGATTAAACGCCCAGTTATCTGCCGTGACGTCTGAGATAGCGCTTTGCGTGGCATCGGCCCCCACGGTTTGCACCGATACCGCATCAATGGTGCCGCAACAGGTGGTGATGGTGGCCGAATTGCCAAAAGTAGTGGCAATGGAATCCAGCGCTTCGCTGGCCGAATTAACACGAATTACCGATAGCGCACTGCCGGCGCCGTTCAGGGTCTGGGTGTTATTCAGGGTCAGATTGCCCGTATCGACCTGCACCGACAGGGTATTGCCCAGCGCCGTTGCCGCGCCCAGTACAGAGAGCACATCAACAGCGACGACGTTCAGGCCTGCGGTGAAAGGGTCATTGTCCAGCTGGACATTAATGACCTCAGTCGTATCGCCCGCGTAGGCCGCGCCGTATAGTCCGGTCGCGACGGTCATGCCAGCGAGAAGGATCCTGGCGAGTAAACGCATTATTGCTTCCCTGATTGTCATAGGCGGTAACAAAATTTCCCGTCAGCCCTATGGTGCCGAGGGGGTCATTGAAATTACAGATGTCCGGACCGCTGACGCCATAAAGATTGGCCGACATTTCCAGCACCGCCCGTTCGATCACCGAACGCACCGCCAGTTGCACCGGCTCCAGCGCGCGGGTCCCGGCGCTGACATCAATAATGTTCTGGTTATTGAAAAAGGCGAAGATTCCGGCACCAATTTCGCGGCCAATAATTTGTTTTTGATAGGAAATAACATCGACCACTTCCAGCGAGCGGGTTTCCACCAGCCGCAGATCAAGCCCGATGTTGAGCACATAGGTTTTGGCGTTCAAAAACCCCTTGGGGTCATTAATGTCCACATCGCCACCATAGGCATCAATGCCGGAGGAAGAGATATTGTAATTCAGTTCGGTTATACCGCCGACCAGATAAAAATCAGAGCCAGGCACGGAACCGGCCTTGATTTTGCGATAGCTGTTATCATCGCCATCACCGATCAGCTTGTTATTAGCGTATTTCAGTTCCAGCTCGGAAACCGACGTATCATAGCGTTCGACCAGACGGGCACCGGCCTTGGCAAAAGCGGAAATGGCCATCAGGGACGCGCCTTGCGTGATCTTGGCGCCGCCCTCGGGTTCCTGTTTGCCGGTATAGTCAAGAATACGGCCAACCGCGATACGCGGGACCACCACATTGCCGGAACTTGCATATTGGCCCATGCAGGTCAGCGCCGCCGAATAAGGCGTTGGATTGGCGGTAACCGGCGCATTGCCGATGGGTTTCGCATAAAGTCCATTGCGACCGGCCACCGTGGAGGTACAGGCGCTGAGCGCCATGGCCCCGGCCAGCAACAGGGCGGGTGCACGGCGGCGACTAACTGCAGAAAACATGGAAACCCTAGTCATTGAGTTGTATGTCCCCGTTAAGCTCATTACGTGCAGGCCCTGAGCCTTTAACGGGCTGCCATTGTTGTGTTGATGAATTGGTGGCGGCAACATAAGGACCATCGGCGGCAATTGGCGGAACGAAGGGTACAGTTTGGTTTGACCCGCTTAAATTGACGGTCTGGTTGCCATTGTTTATCTGTGTTGAATCTATAATCACCGTGTTCCAGCTGCCCAGTGTGACCACATTAAGCTGATTACCGATGGCCCCGGCACTGCCAAAACCGCCAACYCCACTGGAGCTGGTATTGCTGTTGCCAAAAAAACCACCGCCCAGACCAAAGGACAGGTTTGACTGGCTTCCCAAAAACATCCGTCCGTTAACAATGGTGCGATTGCCATTGCCATCACGGGTTCTGGCATCAAAGGGCTGGTTAAAGTCGTTGTATGACTTGCCATAAGGCACGTTAAACTGTCCAGCGCTCTGGGCGGCCTGGGCCAGCGCCGCCCCCGGCAACATCATCAAAGCCAGACAGGCAATTGCCAAACTGGTCGGTTTGCCAGAAAGATWAGGGCGCACGTATATTGGCATACATCTCATACACCCTTCCTGAACCACAAATGTTGATATTGTGTTAGCTATGATTAGAACGCCATAAAAAGGATCATTCAGATGCCACAACCCCCAAAAGAGCCGGTATTTGGTGAAATCCCCCTGATCATTCTTGGACTGAGCGGGGTGATCATTGCCAATAGCGCTTTTGTGCTCCTGGCCCCGATGCCATTATCAAACTGGGTATTGGGCGTCATGGCGGTGCAAATCGGCCCCGAACAACTACCCCAGCCCATTGGGCCATACCCAGCCTATGCGCTGCATGTGTTTGTCCATGGAGGCTGGTTGCATTTAGGTATGAATATATTGGGCCTGCTGGCCTTTGGCTCGCCCATTGCGCGGTGGTTAGAGTCTAGCTTTGGTGCCCGTAATGGTACGTTTGCGTTTTTGCTGATCTTTTTTCTAACCGCCTTGGCCGGCGCGCTGACAGAAGGCGCAGTCATTGCCCTTGGCAATACGCCGGGGGCGGTGCTGGTCGGGGCTTCAGGGGGACTAATGGGGCTGATCGGCGTGCTGGTCCGCCTGAATTATGGACGTGAATTTATACCCTTACCCCTGTTTTCACGAACCGTTTTAATGGCGGCCCTGCCCTGGGTAGGCTTGAATGTTCTGGTCGCATTTTTCGGCATGCCCGGGGTTTCCGCCGCTGTGGCATGGCCCGCGCATCTGGGTGGATTATTTGCCGGCATGGTGCTGGCCGGCCTCTTTGCGCCCAGGCGTTGATCCCCTCTTTTATTTTCTCCATTTGGGCGATTTTGCAATCTGTGCGATAATCCCCTGCATAAACAAATGGAGGGACCTATGAACGCAGAAGCCATATTGCAGAGCAAGGGCCATGAGGTGGTCACCATCAACCCCGAAGACACGGTATTAGAGGCGGCAAAAGTGCTGGATAAAAACCGCATTGGCGCAGCGGTGGTTACCGAAGCTAATGGAAAGGTATGCGGGGTGCTATCGGAGCGCGATGTCGCCCGTCAGGTCGCCCGCCAGGGTGCTGAGGCGCTGCAACGCCCGGTCAGCGAGAGCATGAGTCGTAACGTGATCACTGCCAAACTGGATGACAGCCTGGATATGCTGCTTTCCTGCATGACCGATCGCCGTATACGTCATTTACCCGTTATGGACAAAGCCAAACTGGTTGGCGTCATCTCCATTGGTGATGTGGTGAAACGCAAAATCACCGAAACCGAGGCCGAAGCCGAGGCCATGAAGGCCTATATCAGCGCCGGTTAAGCGGGTTTAATCCCGCAGCAGCGCATTAATGCCGGTTTTGGCGCGGGTGCGTTCGTCCACGGTTTTGACAATCACCGCACAGGCCAGTGATGGTCCGCCTTTGGGATCCGGCAGGGTGCCCGGCACCACCACTGAATAGGGCGGCACTTCCCCGCGAGTGATTTTCCCAGTAGCGCGGTCCACAATCTTGGTGCTCTGGGTAATAAAAACGCCCATGGCCAGAACCGAGCCCTCGCGCACAATCACCCCTTCGACCACTTCGGAGCGCGCACCGACAAACACATTATCCTCGATAATCACCGGATTGGCCTGCAACGGCTCCAGCACGCCGCCAATGCCGGTGCCGGCGGAGATGTGGCAATGCGCCCCCACTTGCGCGCATGAACCGATCGAGGCCCAGGTATCGACCATGGTGCCTTGCCCCACATAGGCGCCAATGTTCACAAAAGACGGCATCAACACCACATCAGGCGCAATATAGGCCCCGTGGCGCACACTGGCCGGGGGCACCATGCGAAATCCGGCCCGGATAAAATCTTCTTCGCTCCAGTTCGCGGTTTTCAGGGGAACCTTGTCCCAGGCATTGCCAAAGCCGGTATGTTCAAACACCCGCATATCGTTCAGTCTGAAGCTGAGCAGCACCGCCTTTTTCAGCCAGGCGTGGGTGGTCCAACTGCCCGCACCATCAGAGGAGGCGACCCGCAAAGCGCCACTGTCCAGCGCATTAAGCGCCTGAGTAACCGCCGCGCGGGCCGGGCCATCCTTATCGCCATTTTCCCAAATGGCTTCGATATCCGTCTCAAGTTGCTGGACGTTCATAAACTTTTATTCCTTCACGGCCTCGACCAGAAATCCGGCCAGATCCCCGGTGGTAAAATGCACATGGTCATGGTCATCATCGGCCCCGGCGGGACGTGCCCCTTCGGGTTCATGAGACCAGTCCTTGTCCGAATGCACCAAAATTGTGACAAAGCCCAGCGCATGGGCCGGTTCCAGATTGCGGGCCATATCCTCGATAAAGGCGGCCTGAGCCGGATCCACCTTCACGGTTTCCAGCAAATGCGTATAGGCGGAGGGCTGAGGCTTGGGCACAAAGCCAGTGTCCTCAATGCCGATAATTACATCAAACATTTCCCCCAGCCCGCGGGCGGCCAGCACCCGGTGTGCATGCCCGCGCGAGCCATTAGTGAACACGATCTTGCGCCCCGGCAGCGCCGCGATTGCCCCCTGCAAAGCCTGATCCACGCTGAGCGGGGACAGGTCGATATCATGGACAAAATCCAGATAGCTTTCGGGTTCGATATGATGCTCCTGCATCAGGCCGCTCATGGTGGTGCCGTGTTCGGCATAATAGGCCTTTTGAATTTTTCGGGCCTCGGCCGGGGCCAGCCCCAACAGGTCGGCAACATACTCGGTCATGCGTCGGTCAATCTGCGCAAACAGGTCGGATTCCGGCGGATAAAGCGTGTTATCCAGATCAAACACCCATTCGCGGGTCTGGCGCAGGCGGGTTTTCATCGGCGCAGTCCCGCCAGAACATCGACCTTGGCAAAGTCCTCGGGGGCCAGGTTAATGGTCATGCCTTTACCGCTTTCATTTTTGTAACGCCGGAAAGGGCGCTCCTCATAACCGCGCAAGGCACATTTATTCTTGCCGGTTATGGCGAATAAAATCTCTGAAACACAATAGTTTTCATCGGCCATCAATAGCGGGCGCTCAGTGTCGCGCTCCATGATCCCGGCATAAAGATAAATAGATTTGTCTTTTACCAGTCCGCTCAGCAATGCGGTGCAGGCCCTGGGCGCAATCTTCCACCAGCCCCGGCTTTCCCAGCTGCGCCCTTTGCGACGCCCATAGGCGGTCCAAACCGGCAAGGGGGTTTTATTGCAAACCCGCAGACCCGTTTTAACCAGATTTTCCCGCGCCGCCGTTTCCAGGGCGTCAATCAGCCCTCCCGGCTCAGGCCGGGATTTTATTTTGCGTGAAACCAGAAATTTCCGGATAGCCGAGCGGGTACGCCGCCCGTCATAACCATCAATGGTGCGCATGGGATAACCATTATCGCTGAGCAGGCGTTGAATACCGGCCAGCTCCGCACGTTTGCCATACCCTGCCGGTTCGGCCAGCACCGTTCGGCCACCATTGGGGGGATGCACATCGATGACGTTGAAGTTATGGGTGCGCAAACCCAAGGCGGCGCAATCGTCCTTGCCATCCAGTGAGAAATTGCCGGTATCATCAACACACAAAGCCCTGGCGCCTCCCCATTGCTGGCGTCCGCCGGCATGGACCTCTGATGAATGGCCATAGGCGTAATACGGCTTGTCACTGAACGGGGCCGGCATCACCACCCGGCATTGACCGGGGCGCAGGCGTACCCAGCCCTCGGTGCGGGTGTGTTTTCCCTCAGGAATGCCCGTGGCCATATAAATGATATAGCTGGTTTCGTTACAGACTTCCTGCCCAATGGCCAAGGCATAGCGAGGCATCAGCCAGGACACAAGGACCAGCAGGAAAAATACAAAACTGGCAGTGATCGGGTGTGTTCGCATACGCGGCTCGCCAAATGATTCTGGCCCGTAAGGCTAGACCCAATCTCTCCCTTAGACCAGAGAGAAAACATCAGCGCGCAATTGCGCCATGCCTTCGCCCTTTACCGCCGAAACCGCGGCCACACGGGGATAGGCGGCGGGGCGTTTTTCAATGGCGCGCCGGGTGCGCTCCAACACGCTTTGGCGCTCGCTCTGTTTGATTTTATCCAGCTTGGTCAGCACCACCTGATACACCGCCGCCGCCTCGTCCAGCATATCCATAACCGCCAGATCACTGGGTTTGATGCCATGGCGCGAATCGACCAGCACAAACACCCGGCGCAAAGTGGCTCGCCCGCGTAAGTAATCACGGGTCAGGGTGCTCCATTTCTCAATCGCGGATTTGGAGGCCCGCGCATACCCATAGCCCGGCAGGTCCGCCAGCATCAGCCGTTCATCCAGATTAAAAAAGTTAAGCTCGCGGGTGCGCCCCGGCGTGTTGGAGGAGCGCGCCAGGTTTTTACGAAAGGTCAACGCATTCAAAAGGCTGGACTTGCCTACATTGGAGCGCCCGGCAAAGGCCACTTCGGGCAGGTTGCCGCCCGGCAGGCTGTCCAGCGAGACCGCTCCAAGAACAAAGTCACAAGGGCGGGAGAAGAACACCCGTGCCGCTTCCAGCACATTTGGATCAAAATCCTCTTCGCCCTTCGCCCCGGTCAGCTCGCCTCTCCCTTGCGGATTTTACTCATCAACTTTGCCAATACCTTGTCAAACGGCGTTTCCACACCGTTTTTGCGGGTGATGACATATTGCTGGATCAGCGAGAGGAAATTGTTCCACGCCCAGTATATCACCAGCCCGGCAGCAAATGGGGCCAGCATGATGGTAAAAATCACCGGCATGAAGGCAAAAATACGCCGCTGCATCGGGTCCGGTGCCGGTGGGTTGAGCAATTGTTGCGCCCCCATAGTCAGCCCCATGATCAACGGCCATACGCCGACGGCCAATATGGCCCCGAYTACCGGTACGCCTGTGGGGTCCCATGGCAGCAGGCCAAACAAATTACCCAAATGGGTGGGGTCCGGTGCCGACAGATCCTTGATCCAACCAAAAAACGGCGCATGGCGCATTTCAATGGAGATATAGAGCGTTTTATAAAGCGCATAAAAGATCGGAATCTGCAGCAGCATGGGCAGACACCCACCAACCGGATTGACCTTTTCGCGCTTGTACAGCTCCATGGTTTCCTGTTGCATGCGCTGGGGATCTTCTTTGAACTTGGCGCGCAATTCTTCCATTTTGGGCTGCAGGGCCTTCATCCGCGCCATGGAGGCATAGGAGCGGTTGGCAATAGGAAAGAAAATAATCTTGATGGCCAGTGTCAGCAATAAAATGGCAATGCCGAAATTGCCCACCAGGCCATAGAAAAAGTCTAGCGCATTAAAGTATGGCCGAGTCAAAAACCAGAAAATTCCCCAGTCAATAGCCATATCAAAACGGGTAACGCCCTGATTGTCCTGATAGGCCTGCAAGACCTTGTATTGTTTGGCCCCGGCAAAGAATTTTTGTTCCACCGATATGCTTTGTCCAGGTGCTATGGTTTTGGCATCCAGCTGATAAGACGCCTCAAACACCGTATCTCCGGCGCTGCCTTTAAAGGTGCGCACTTCGGCATCGATCTGWTCATCCTGAGGCGGGATCATCACCGCCAGCCAGTATTTATCGGTAAAGCCGAGCCAGCCGCCAGTGCCGATGTTTTTGGCGCCGCCATCCTTGGCCAGTTTGCGGTATTTCAGCTCCACGACTTTTTCACCAACCACGCCAATGGCACCCTGATGCAGGATGAAGCCGGAACGGTTTTTCATCTTTTCTTCGCGGCTGGCGTTCTTGGGTATAAAGCTCGGATCACCATACCGGCGCACCACACCGGCAGGCGCAATGGTGCGCGTGGTCTCGCCCTCATTGCGCACGGTGTCGGCAATGGTGAACATATATTGATCATCAACGCTGATGGTCCGTTCAAACACCAGCCCTTCGGGGGAACGGTATTGCAGTGTGATCGGCGTTTGGGGGGTCAACACCTCGCCCTTGATCAGGGTCCAGGGGGTGTTCAGGCCCGGCAAAGAGCTGTTGGCCCCTTCATCGGCGGCGCGCCAGCCAAAATTGGAAAAATAGCCGCCACGGGATTTGCGCGGGTCCAGCAACACCACTTCGGCGCTGTTGGGATCCATATCCACGCGAAACTTGCGCAACAGCAAATCATCAAACCTGGCACCATCCAGATTGATGGTACCATCCACCGATGGCGTGGCAATGCGCACTCGTTTATTTGCGCGTAAGGCGGCATCGCGGTTTAATATCACCAGGCCGCTATCCACTTCGGTCTTGTCAGACGCGACGGTCGGGTTTTGCGTCTGGACCCTGGCGGTCTCCTGAATGGCGGCGCGTTGCCGCTTGGCCGCCGGATCAATGACCAGCATCTGGTAAATCAGCAACACACCGAGGGCCAGTGCGATGGCGAGAAAAAGATTACGTTGTTCGCCCATGGGCGCAAATTCCTTGATCTTGGACCACGCCTCAGGGCGTACGCCTATGGTTGGGTGAAGATTTATTCGTCTTCTTCTGCGGTACGCTTATCAATGCCGCTTTAACATCGTCAAGCAAAGCCTGCCAGGGCCGTGGCCGGGTGCCTGCTCTGGCAATGAACACATAGTCCCATCCGGGGCGGCCATAAAGGGGTAAAAGTGCGCGCGCGGCCTCTCTGAGGCGCCTTTTACAGCGATTACGGGCCACCGCATTGCCAACTTTACGGCTGGCGGTAAAACCGATGCGCACCTGATCACTTGACATAGGTGAGGGACGGGCCTGAACGACGACGCCCGGCCGTGCAGCAAACGCACCCCGGGCAACGTACAAAAAGTCTTTACGTATTTTTAGACGCGCGAGCGCCAACGACTTTACGCGCTAAGGATTTTGCGGCCACGAGCGCGGCGGCGGGCCAGAATCAGGCGACCGGCTTTGGTAGCCATGCGTGCACGAAAACCATGACGGCGCTTGCGCACAAGTTTACTAGGCTGATAAGTGCGTTTCACGAGCTTGTCTCCACGGATGCACGCAGGATTGCGCGCGAGCGGCGGCTTGTACGCCAATGGCCTTGCTCTCGTCAAGCGCTATCGCTGAAAGATGCACGCAAAATACAAGGAAATACATGTCCCGATTTCAAACAACCCGCAAGCTGGCCATCCGCTTTGGTCCGGTGCTCGTCATTGTTCTGGCGCTGATTGCCTTTTATGCCCTGGGCCTGAACACCACTATCAGCACCAAAGGTTTTGCCGCCCATTATGAAACCATCATGAGTTGGCGGGCGGATCACCCGGTGCTAAGTGCCCTGATCTTTGCTGGCGTTTATATTAGCGTGGTGGCCATATCCGTGCCCGCCTCGCTCTGGCTGAGCGTGCCGGGCGGGTTGTTGTTTGGCTGGTTTACGGGCGGAACCTTAAGCTGGCTGGCCTCCATAGCCGGGGCAACCCTGGCCTTTCTGGCGGCAAGAACTGCAATTGACCCCTCCAAAGTCACCGGCGATAAAAGCCGCTATGCGCGTTTCAAGGCCGGGTTCGAGCGCAATGCCTTTAGCTATATTATCGTCTTGCGGCTAATGCCTTTGCCATTCTTTGTGGTCAATACGGCCGCCGGGGCGTTTCACGTAAAGGTCCGTACTTTTGCCACCGCCAGCGCCATTGGCCTGATCCCGGCCTCGTTTTTGTTTGCCGCCCTTGGGGAAAGCGCCGGCGATATATTACGGGCCGGTGGATCGCTGGACATGGACTTCTTTCAGGATCCGAAGATTATCGCTGTTTTTATCGGTTTTGCCTCTTTGGCTCTACTGCCATTTATCATCCGTCATTTTCGTAAAAATGATAATTTATAATCCTTATTGCTATGTGATGACCTCAATCACTGTATACTTGTCAGGAGCTGTATACGTGGAGGGCTTGGCTTGAGCGATACGGAACACCATAAGACACAGGCACAAGGCAGCCTTGGAAGGCGGCTTCTGGTGCTTACCGTGTTGTTTGTGATGCTGGCAGAAGTTATGATTTTCCTGCCCTCGGCCGCCGCCTTTCGCAGCAATTGGCTGCAATCCCGGGTACAGGCCGCCCGGCTGGCCGCCATTGCCGTCGAAGTGGCCCCCGACATGAAAGTCAGCGACGCCATCGCCAACCGACTTCTGGCCACCGCCGGGATCAAGGCCGTGCGTATGGAGCGTGACGGCATCACAGAAATGATCCTGCGTGCTCCCAGCCAGACCATGCCCTATGAAACCGTGGATATGCGTAACCTCTCGACCGGAAGAGCTATTATTGACACCTGCGATACCCTCTTTGTGCCCAAAGAACGGTTTTTACGCATTCTGGACACCATGGGTCCAAACAGCACGGACATCATCGATGTGCTGGTTTCCGAGAGCGATTTGCGCGATGAACTGATCGCCTTTTCTATCCGCACGCTGATTTTCTCGGCCATTATATCAATTATATCGGCGGCGCTGATCTATGGGGCGCTGATCTTTGTCTTTGTGCGCCCCATGCGCGACCTATCTTTGGCCATGGCGCGGTTTCAAAAAACCCCGGAAGACCCGCAAAGCGTGATTACCCCTTCCGGGCGGCGTGATGAGATCGGCCGGGCCGAAGAAGACCTTGCCAAAATGCAAAACGAGCTGCGCGCCGCTTTGGGGCAGAAAAATCGTCTGGCCGCCCTTGGCGAGGCGGTGGCCAAGATCAATCATGATCTGCGCAATATCCTGACCAGTGCGCAACTGGTTTCGGACCGTCTGGCCACCTCTGATGACCCCAAAGTCCGCACCATGGGCGAGCGGCTGGTGCGGGCCATTGATCGCGGCGTGGCCCTTTGCCAGAGCACCTTGCGTTTTGGTAAAGCCGAAGAGGAGGCCCCGCAGAAACAAAATGTTGATCTGTCTCAGGTGCTAAGCGATGCCATGAATGATGCCTGTTCCGAAAGCTGTGACATAGAATTTGATAACGGGGTCAGCGACGGGGTCATGGTTTCGGCCGACCCGGACCAGCTTTATCGCATTGTGCTGAACCTGATGCGCAATGCGGTTCAGGCCATGGGTAAAGCTGGAAAACTCATCGCCAAGGCCGATGTACGAGAGCATTCCATCGCCCTGACCCTGGCCGATACCGGCCCCGGCATACCGGAAAATTTGCGCGACCACTTGTTCAAACCCTTTAGCGCCAGCACTCGCAAGGATGGCTCCGGTCTGGGTCTGGCCATTTCGCGCGAGCTGGCCCGCAAGCATGGCGGCGATGTCACCTTGGTGCGCACCGGCAAAAGCGGCACGGTGTTTGAGCTGGTCCTGCCCAAAGGCAAGGGCTGATTTAGGGTCCCTTATGGCACCAGGGCTTTGCCCTCACGGCGTGGGTCGGCCCCGCCCACCAGCGTACCATCGGCCTTGCGCACAATGGCTTGCAGGCCAGAATTTTCCCCCCTGGCAGCATCAATCTGGTGTCCCATGGCAATCAGAGCCGGAACCAGATTGGCATCGGTAACGGTATTTTCTATGCGGGTGATATCGCCCCGGGCCACCACATTGGGCAAATTAATGGCCTGTTGAGGGGTAAGCCCCCAATCCAGCACGCCCACCAGCGTTTTGGCCGTATAGGCGATAATGGAATTGCCGCCTGCTGAGCCTGAGGCCATTAAAAATTTTCCATTTTTATCCAACACGATGGTTGGCGACATGGACGAGCGCGGCCGCTTGCCCGACGCCGGGGCATTGGCCAGCAAATGTCCGTTTTCGTCATAGGGAGAGCGGGCAAAATCGGTTAGCTGATTATTCAGCAGGAAGCCATGGGTAAAGCGTTTGGAGCCAAACCCGGATTCCACCGTTGTGGTCATGGAAACTACATTCCCGGCACCATCGACAATGGAGATATGCGACGTACCATGGGCTTCATTGGTATTGTCCTTGCCACGCTTTTCTAATTCTTCAGGAGAGAACACCGCCTCTGGTGGGCCAGGCTCGACATGAGAAAGCGCGCGCCTTGGCGAGATCAACGCCGCCCGGCGTTTCAAATATGCCGGGTTGAGCAAACCATTCAGCGGTACGGTTACAAAGGCATCATCCGCGATATAACGATCCCGATCMGCATAGGTTAGGCGCTGGGCCTCGATAAAATAATGCCAGTTTTGCGGATCAGCCGCCCCGGCATCAGAGAATTCTACATTTGCCAGAATACCCATAATGCCGTTCATAGCCATACCGCCAGAAGATGGCGGCGGCGCGCTGCAAATTTGCTTGTCGCGATACGGACGGCATACGGCCTGGCGCTTGCGGGCATGATAATTGGCCAGATCCGTCTTTGACAGCGTCCCCGGCAATGGGTTCATGTGTACCGCCGCCACAATATCTTTCGCGGTTTTACCTTCCAGCAATTCCCGGGGGTTGATGCTGATGGCCCGTAATGTGGCCGCATATTCCGGGTTTTTGAGCCAATAGCCCACTGGCAAGGGCGAGCCATCAGGCAAAAAGAAATAGGCCCGCGACGCTGCATTCTGGTCCAGGCGGGCGCGGTGACCATAGCTTTTTATTAAAGCCGCCATGCGAGGAGAAACCGCAAAGCCGTCATCGGCTTGCCTGATGCCGGGCGCAAACAACCCCTTCCAGGGCAGAACCCCAAATTCACGGTGGGCCAGTGCCAGCATGTCGATGGCACCAGGCACCCCGACAGAACGGCCGGAATTGACGGCATCCAGATACCCAAGCGCCTGGCCATCCTCGCCCAGAAACATTTGCGCGCTGGCACCCGATGGCGCAGTTTCGCGCCCGTCAAAAGACGTAACTTTGCCGGTTTTCGCATCATAATAAAGCATAAAGGATCCGCCACCCAGGCCCGAGCTTTGCGGCTCCACCAGACCCAATACGGCTTGCACGGCCACGGCAGCATCGACGGCGCTGCCGCCTATGCGCAACATTTCAAGCCCGGCTTCGACCGCCAGCGGATTGGCCGCCGCCACCATGCCGCCAACGGGCAGCAGCCCGACTTTGGTGGCCTGTGCCGTGTTTTCGGTAGGCGCCGTACAAGCCGCCAACCCCACAAAAAGACAGATAATCAGACGTTTCATCTCTTGCTCCCGCGTATCATTCAGACAAACATAACGCGCTGGAAGCCGAGGAAAACCACCATGCGCACAAAAAACACTGTTGCGGGGCCAAACAATGCCCTGACCGATATTATCGGCATATCGGTCGGCAATGCAAAGGACGAAAGCGCGCGCACCGGCGTAACCGTTATTCTATGTGATGAACCGGCCATAGCGGCGGTGGATGTGCGCGGCGGTGGCCCCGGCACCCGCGAGACCGATGCCCTGGCCCCGCACAATCTGGTCGAACGTATTGATGCTTTGGTGCTCTCGGGTGGTTCGACCTATGGTCTGGGGGCCGCCGATGCGGTAGCCGCGCAATTGGGGGCCAACGGGCGCGGCTTTGCCATGATGGATCTGCCGGGGGTGCCCAGATCCCCCATTGTACCGGCCGCCATACTTTATGACCTTGCCAATGGCGGGGATAAAAACTGGGGCGAAGAGCCACCCTTTCATGATCTGGGACGTCGCGCGCTCGCCAATGCCAGCACAGATTTTGCCATTGGCAATGCCGGGGCCGGCTATGGCGCGATGGCGGGCGCGATTAAAGGCGGGCTGGGCAGCGCCTCTATCATTACTCGCGATCACCTGGCCGTTGGGGCGCTGGCGGCGGTGAACAGTTTTGGATCGGTGCTGGTCCCGGGCACGAAAAACTTCTGGGCCGCGCCGTTCGAGCAGGGTGATGAATTTGGCGGCCTAGGCTGGCCCGTCAGCCCACAAGTGGATGCCGATGACTGGGGCGCAGCCAAGCTGAACCCCGGGGCGCGGCAAAATACCACCCTGGGAGTGGTGGCCACCCCGGCCAGCCTTACCCCGGCACAGGCCAAACGCCTCGCCATTATGGCGCAGGACGGTCTGGCGCGGGCCATTCGCCCGGCGCACAGCCCCTTTGATGGCGATATTGTCTTTGCCATCGCCACCGGGGCGGCAGACGGGCCGACGCTTGACGAGCTGGCTTTAACACGTCTTGGTGTGCTGGCCGCCGATTGTCTGGCCCGCGCCGTGGCGCGCGGCGTTTATGCAGCGCAAAGCCTGGGTGATGCCAAGGCATGGCGCGATTATGCCCCAGGCTGAACACGAGGTGCATTCGGGTGTGAAATTGCCAGAACTGGCGCTTGCCTTGGCGTTCCAGCGGCGCTAGGTTCCGCGCCTTCGCCGGAATGACCTTTCGGTGGGCAGGCGCCGATAGCTCAGATGGATAGAGCACCAGACTACGAATCTGGGGGTCGGGAGTTCGAATCTTCCTCGGCGCGCCATTTTTTCAATGACTTAGCGCAATGTCGTTTTCTAGAAATATGTTGCAGTAAGCACATAGCAAGCACGGCTTTACCTTTTCTGCATCAATGGTCAAAATCAGGTAGAGGAGAATGTTGGGATGAATTTTCTTGACCAAAGAGACACAGTTGACTCTCTTGTACGCATTCAACAAAGCTAATACCAAAATAGGGGTGCCAAATGCAAATCATCGAACTGACGGTCACTCTTGAACATGTGAAACCCACTGTATTACGAATCATTGAGGTTCCGCTTGGCATCCGCCTCGACCAATTACATTTAACGCTTCAGGCAGCCATGGGCTGGGAAAACGCTCATCTCTATATGTTTATGGCTGCGGATTCTCGCTGGGGCGTTCCTGATCCTGCTTTTGGAGGTGATGAACTCCCGGCCAGCGAAACAACGCTTGAAGAGGCACTGAGCCGTTCGAATGTGAAAACCCTGCAATACCTTTATGATTTTGGTGATGACTGGATGCACCGGATTGATGCAGGAAAGATCAGTGATGCAAACTCAGGCAAATCTTATCCAAATTTGACCGAAGCCGATGGTAAATGTCCTCCCGAGGATGTGGGTGGCGCACCCGGCTATGAAGAGTTCCTCGAAGCAATGACCGATACAAAACATTCCGAGCACAAGAAATTCAAAGACTGGCATGGCGACATCTTTGCACCCAACAAACTCGAAACTGAAAAACTCAAACTCGACGTCCTGAAACTGGCAAAATAGACGGCTTATAAACTAATTGGCCCATCGGGGATTACCCGGTAATGTCAGCATTCGATTCATAAATAGAATGACAAAAAATGAAAACCACGCCTTTCGACCGAAATGACCACATTTATGAAAACGATGCGTTTGATGAACTTGTAAAAGATGCTGTTCGTTTTTTTAACGGAACACCAGTTGTCGAAATGCCGCCGGCGGTCAAGTTTCCTGGGGTTGGTGTTTATGCATTATATTTTACCGGGAAAACAGCTCCATATGAGCGTTATGGGGAGCTGAATAGAATAAAATATGATTACCCCATATACGTTGGAAAAGCTGTTCCATCAGGCTGGCGGCAAGCAAGAGTAATACCTAAAGACAATCAAAATACGTTTGAACTTAATAGCCGCCTACGCCAACATCATCGCACAATCGAGAAAGGGGCGGGAATAAACCCAGTGGATTTCTCATGCCGATTTGTAATTTTTGAGGGTGTTAGTTCAAGCATGATAAGCACTGTAGAGTCTGCATTGATTAGACTGTTCAAGCCACTTTGGAACACCGAACTAGATGGCTTCGGTAACCATGACCCTGGAAAAGGACGATACAACCAAGCTCGATCTGACTGGGATGTTATACACCCGGGACGGGAATGGGCAAAGAAATGCGCACAAAGCCCCAATCAAAAAAATACTATAATACAACGAATACGAACTCATATGGACCAGCTTGGTTGAAATGAGAACTTTAGAAATATTTTCTGGTGCAGGCGGACTGGCTTTGGGATTGAGCCAAGTGGGTTTCCGACATGTTCAGTTGGTGGAATTTAATAAGCAAGCTTGCAAAACCCTGCGGAAAAACTTTAACCCGGAACTGGTTTTTGAAGGTGATATAAGAGACTTTTCCTTTGAAAAAATCAACCAGAT
The DNA here is from genome assembly GCA_002733485.1 of Robiginitomaculum sp. GTDB lineage: Bacteria > Pseudomonadota > Alphaproteobacteria > Caulobacterales > Maricaulaceae > Robiginitomaculum_B. The sequence continues at coordinate 1,119 of NVVU01000055.1, read as the reverse complement.
TGATTTTGTTGCAGGCGGCCCCCCTTGCCAGCCGTTTTCTTTGGGTGGAAAACATAAAGCAAGCGCTGACAATCGAGATATGTTCCCTTATGCGGTGCAAGCCATCCGGGAACTAAAACCTAAAGGGTTTATTTTTGAAAATGTAAAAGGTTTGCTGAGGAAATCTTTCTCAGATTATTTTGAGTATATTTTGCTAAGGCTAACCTACCCTAGCTTCTCTTCCAGTGAAGATTGTTGGGAAAGAAATTTTCTGCTTTTGAAAAACATGGCTGAAAATAACAAAATTTCCTCAGAGTACAAAGTTCAGTTTAGGTTATTAAATGCTGCAGATTATGGGGTGCCACAAACTCGAGAGAGAGTTTTTATTGTTGGATTTAGGTCTGATATCAAAGCTGACTGGTCTTTTCCCGAACCAACACATTCCAAAACTATTCTCGTGCAGCACCAAAATTTGTCTAATGAATATTGGATCAAACACAAATTGAAAAAGGGCAAATATACTGTATCACGCCATCAAAATATCTTAAAAAATGGACAGCAGCTTGCTCTTTTCCCAAGTAAGGTTTTACCATGGCGTACTGTTCGGGATGCATTAGGAAATGTTCCTCACCCCAATTCCGAGCACAATATTCCTGCCCATACCTTCAAAGATGGAGCAAAAAGCTATCCGGGGCACACAGGTAGCTTTATTGACCTACCGGCCAAAACTTTAAAAGCTGGTGTACACGGGGTGCCCGGGGGTGAGAACATGATTAGATATGAGGACGGAAGCATAAGATATTTCACTGTTCATGAAGGTAAACTACTACAAACCTTTCCAGAAAATTACGAAATAACGGGCGCTTGGACAGAAGGGATGAGGCAGATAGGAAATGCAGTTCCGGTTGCTCTTGCGAGAGTTATAGGAAAATCTATTATTGACACTCTCTCTAAAGGCACACATTCCGTTGAATTGCAAAAATCCAACGTAAAATGACCCCTTCAAGCCAGCTATCCACTCAAGAAACCGTCTTTGAAAGCAAATTGAACCGCCCCGGGTTTACCGGAGGCTGGTTAGTTTAAGTTATGCAGCTTTCGGGATTTTGTCGAGTGCTGCATAATAATTCTGCTCTGCTTCGG
>NVVU01000054.1 GCA_002733485.1 Robiginitomaculum sp. | reverse complement strand
GGCACGTCACGGTATAGCCAAAGTATAGATTTGGCGGCATGTTTCAGGGAGAATTCACATGGCAGTACGGGTAGCGATCAACGGGTTTGGCCGCATTGGAAGATTGGTATTACGTTCGATCATCGAGCACAGCCGCACCGACATAGAAGTCGTGGCCATTAATGATCTGGGCCCGGTGCAAACCAATGCCCATTTGCTGAAATATGATTCCGTACATGGTCGTCTGAATGCCGACGTACAAACCGAAGATGGCGCCATGATCGTCAATGGCAAATCCATCCGTGTTACCGCCGAACGTGATCCGGCCAAATTGCCGTGGGGCGAGCTGAACGTCGATGTGGCGCTGGAATGCACCGGCTTTTTCCTGTCCAGGGAACTGGCGGGCAAACATCTTCAGGCTGGCGCCAAGCGGGTGCTGCTTTCCGCGCCGGGCAAAGACGCGGACAAAACCATTGTTTACGGCGTTAATCACAATGTGCTGACCAAGGATGATCTGATTGTCTCCAATGCGTCCTGCACCACCAATTGCCTGTCACCAGTGGCCAAAACCCTGAACGATGCGGTGGGCATTAAACGCGGTTATATGACCACTATTCACGCTTATACCGGCGATCAACCAACGCTGGATCGCCTGCACAAGGACCTGTATCGCGCCCGCGCTGCATCCCTTTCCATGATCCCCACTTCCACCGGGGCGGCCAAGGCGGTTGGTCTGGTCCTGCCGGAACTGGCGGGCAAGCTGGATGGCTGTTCCATCCGCGTGCCAACCCCCAATGTGTCCTGCGTGGATCTGACCTTTGATGCGGGCAAAACCACCAGTGTTGAGGAAATTAACGCCGCCATTATTGCCGCCGCCGATGGGCCGCTAAAGGGCATTCTTGGCTATTCAGACGAACCGCTGGTGTCGATCGATTATAACCATAATGCCAACTCCTCCACCTTAGCCCTGCCGCAAACGCAAGTTGTTGATGGCACGCTGGTGCGTATTCTCACCTGGTATGACAATGAATGGGGCTTTGCCACGCGCATGTCCGATACGGCCATTGCGCTGGCGGCCTTTATCTAAACCGGAGAATCGCTATGGCCTTTCGTACTCTGGATGATGCGGATGTGAAGGGGCAGCGCGTTCTCGTACGGGTGGACTTTAATGTGCCCATGCAAGGGGGCCGGATATCGGACGATACTCGCCTGCGCGCGGCCTTGCCCACCATAAACGATTTGCGTGGCCGGGGCGCGAAAGTCATTCTGCTATCGCATTTTGGTCGCCCCAAAGGCGAGCGTATCGCCAATATGAGCCTCGCACCCGTGGCTCCCGTGCTGGCCGATCTTTTGGGCGCAAGCGTTGGCTTTGCCGCCGATTGCGTAGGCGATGCGGCGCAAGCGGCCGTGGCGGCCATGGCCCCGGGCGATGTGCTGCTCTTGGAAAATACCCGCTTTCATTCAGGCGAAACGACAAACGACCCCACGCTGGCACGTGCCATGGCCGATCTGGGTGATCTTTTTGTATTGGATGCGTTTTCATCGGCGCACCGCGCCCATGCCTCCACCGTTGGCATTGCGCAATACCTGCCCGCCTTTGCCGGGCGCGCCATGCAGCGTGAGCTGGAACATCTGGAAAAGGCGCTGGGCAAGCCGCAACATCCGGTGCTGGCTGTGGTCGGCGGGGCCAAGGTCTCCAGCAAAATCGATTTGTTACAAAACCTGGTCGCCAGAGTGGATATTTTGTGCATTGGCGGCGGCATGGCCAATACGTTTTTACATGCGCTGGGTAAGCCCGTCGGGGCCAGCCTGTGCGAAAAAGATCTGGCTGATACGGCCGGCACCATTATGACCAGCGCCGTTCGCAATGATTGCGAAATCTTGCTGCCGGTGGATGTGGTGGTGGCACAGGAGTTTGTTGCCAATGCCGCGCACCAGACTGTGGGTCTGGACCATGTGGGCGAAAAAGACATGATTTTGGATGCCGGTCCGGCCAGCGTCGCGGCGCTAAATGCTGCCATGGATCGGGCCAAGACCGTGATCTGGAATGGCCCACTGGGCGCGTTCGAGCTGCCCCCCTTTGATGCGGCCACCAGGGCGGCGGCGCGTCATTGTGCGCAATTGACCCGTGCCGGCAAACTGGTTTCGGTGGCCGGCGGCGGCGATACCGTATCGGCGCTGAACCAGGCCGGGGTATCGAATGATTTTACCTTTATTTCCACCGCTGGTGGTGCCTTTCTGGAATGGATGGAGGGCAAGGCCCTTCCCGGCGTTGAGGCGCTGAAATCCGATTAAATCAACCATAAATGGAGATCCCAATGGACCTTGATGCACTTTGTGAAACTGCCACTGCCATGGTGCAAAAGGGCAAGGGTATTCTGGCCGCTGATGAAAGCACCGGCACCATCAAAAAACGCTTTGATGGCATTGGTGCACAATCCACCGTCGATAACCGCCGGGACTGGCGCGAAATGCTGTTTCGCTCTGAACCGGCCATGCAGGACAGTATTTCCGGGGTCATCCTTTATGATGAAACCCTGCGCCAAAATGCTGCTGATGGCACCCCTCTGGTCGATCTGATCCGAAATGCCGGGGCGATACCCGGGATCAAGGTGGATATGGGCGCACAGGATATGGCGGGCTTTACCGGCGAAAAAATCACCGCCGGGCTTGATGGTTTGCGTCAGCGCATGGGCGAATATTATGATCTGGGCGCACGTTTTGCAAAATGGCGTGCGGTGATTGAAATCGATGCGGCGCGCCCCTCCACCGCTTGCGTAATGGCCAATTGCCATGCGCTGGCGCGTTATGCGGCGATCTGTCAGGAAGCGGGCATCGTCCCCATTGTCGAGCCCGAAGTGCTGATGGATGGGGATCATGATCTGGATCGCTGTTATGCGGTCACGCAAAACACGCTGAAATGTCTTTATGAGGAATTGTTTTCCCAGGGCGTGGTGCTCGAAGGCACCGTCCTGAAACCCAATATGGTTATTTCGGGTAAAAAATGTGCCAACCGCGCCGGTGTTTCAGAGGTCGCCGCCGCCACGTTAAAAGTTCTAAAAGCCACCGTGCCGGCCGCCGTTCCCGGCATTGCCTTTCTTTCTGGCGGGCAATCGGATATCGAGGCCACGGCGCACCTGAACGCCATGAACGTTGGCGGCGATCTGCCTTGGAACCTCACCTTTTCCTATGGCCGGGCGTTGCAGGCCGCGCCGCTGGCCGCCTGGCGCGGCAAAGCGCAAAACCGCGCCGCGACCCAGGCCGCTTTTAACCATCGGGCACGCATGAATGGCCTGGCAACCAAGGGCGAGTGGAGCGAAGCGCTGGAGGGGTAGTTTTCCTTTACGGGTTTCCCGATCCTTTGAAGGCGCATATGTGCCATCTCAACTTCGTGTCATTACCCGGTTTATCCGGGTAATCCAGTTTTGCATTTATGCCGTACTGGATTGCCGGGACAGGCCTGGCAATGACAGCAATATACCCCAACCGCACCGGTGTGGGACAAGATTATGAACCCCACACCTCGCGTCATTGCGGCGAAGGCCGCAATCCATAATGACTCACAACTGGACCCCGGCCTGCGCCGGGGTGACACAAGCGAGTTTAATACCGTGCATAGGCCATCCAAGGGGCAAAGAGGGGCATCACTTACCCCTCGGCCATCCCTGCCTTACCCCTGAATTATACTTGAAAAGCACTAAATTGACCCTGTTTTACCCCTAAAACGTGCCTTTTTACCCCTTTTTGTCCCTCATGGTTTTGCAGGATAAGTCGGTGTCATGCCCGATCAGTGGCACGGGGGTATACTGGTCAATTTAGGCGTCGCGGTCATGGGCCAGCTCGCCCGCCACATAGGTTTTTTGCACGGCCCGGTCATCGCCCAAAATCATCAGGGCGAACAGCATTTGCTCGAACGTGTTGGCATGGGCGAGGCGGCGTTTGATCAGGGGCGTGGCGGCCAGATCCAGCACGACAAAATCGGCTTCCTTGCCCGGGGCAAAATTGCCSACATGMTTATCAATGTGCAGCGCCCGCGCGCCGCCCARWGYGGCCAGATAAAACGCCTCATAGGGGYYMAGRCTGTGGCCGCGCAATTGCGAAACCTTATAGGCCTCACTCATGGTGGCAAAGGCGCTAAGCGACGTGCCGCCGCCCACATCTGTGCCAAAACCGATGGTGATGTCTGCCTCTTGCGCGGCGGCCAGATCAAACAGGCCAGAGCCTAGAAACAGGTTCGATGTGGGGCAATGGGCGATGGCGGATTTGGCGTCCGCCAGCGCCGCCCGGTCGGCATCACTAAGGTGCACCCCATGGGCAAAAACGGCCCTGTCGGTCACCAGACCGGCGCTTTTGTAAATGTCCAGATAGCCTTTGGCATCCGGGAAAAGTTCCTCGGCGCGTTCGATCTCGTCGGTATTTTCGCACAAATGCGTGTGCAGCAAAACGTCCGGGTGCTCGGCCAGTAAACGGCCTGCCAGATCAAGCTGTTCGGGGGTTGAGGTGAGCGCAAAGCGCGGCGTTACCGCATAGCCAAGGCGGCCCTTGCCGTGCCATTTTTCAATCAGCGCCTTTGAATCGTTATAGCTTTCCTGCGCGGTATCCAGCAGGACTTCTGGCGCATGGGCATCCATCATTACCTTGCCGCTGATCAGGCGCAGATTGCGTTTTAACGCCTCGCCAAAAATTGCGTCCACGGTGTGCGCATGCACGGTGGCAAAGACCAGCGCCGAGGTGGTGCCATTGCGCAACAACTCGTCCAGAAAAAACGCGGCGGTGTCTTTCGCGCGATCGGCAAAGCGCTTCAGGCCGATCTCGGCCGGGAAGGCATAATGATCCAGCCAGTCGAGTAAATGCTTGCCATAACTGGCGATCATATCGACCTGYGGRTAATGCACATGGGCATCRAYAARGCCYGGCATRATCAGGSCAYCSGGMMTGTGCTGCACRTYAATRYYGCGSGTCAGRTCRGCCATSTCTTCKGGSSWGCCAAGGGCCAGAATGTGCCMATCCTCGATCACCAGCACCCCGTCGTCATAGGCCATGATGGTGCCGGGCGCGGTTGAATGCGCCGGGTCATCCATAAAGTGCAGAATTTTGCTGCGAAAGGCGGTTCTGCTCATTGGGACATCTCCACCACAAGCGGGGGGGAAAGAGGCAGCTCATCGCAATTTTCTGTTTTTGAATTTTGGCTACCCAGCCGGTCCACGACCAGAAAATCGCTGACCCCGTCCAGCGCCAAAAGGTAATGATGCCATACGCCGGGATGATAATTCACCCCCTGATCCGGGGTGGCTAGAAAGGCGCAGATGTTGGCAGGGTCCAGATCACCTTTGGGGGCCACCACCACCAGAAACGGATGCCCGGACAGGGGATAAAACGCCTGACTGGACAAGGGATGGCGCTCCATCAGGGCAATTTTGATGGGTTTTGCYAATGGCGTGGCGCGAAAAATGCTGATCCCGGGGCGGCCGCTTTGCGCATCAAGGTTCAGCGCTGCACCAGTGTCATATCGCACGGTATTGCCATAATTTATGGTTTTGGGGGTGCAATCGATAACCGACAACACATCGCCAAAGGGCGCGAAGGCGGCGGCGGTCAGGGGCCGGGGGATGAGGGTGCGTTGGCTCATTTTACCGATTGGGCCCAGGTGCCAATCATTGTGCGTTCGTCCTCGGTCATGCCGGTTTCATTGCCAAGCGGCATTATTTTGGCAACCACCACCTGATCATAAATACGGCTGGCGGCGGCGGTAATAGTGACTTTATCGGTGAGTATCAGGCCCGCCGGGGCCGCGTCAAAACCATCATAAGCCGGGTTTTGCGCATGGCATATGGTGCAATGGGTGTCCATCAGGACCTTAACCTGGGTGAAGGTCACCGTGCCTGTGTCCTGTTTTTTGGAAAAGCCGTTCTGGCTGGCGGCAGCGAACACCATGGTGGCGATAAAAACGGCGGCTCCAGCGACCAGATAGCCGTATTGCACATCATCCTTGTGGCGGCGGTTGAAAAAGTGGCGGATCAACATGCCGCAAATGGCAAAACCGGCCAGCAAAGCCCAGTTATAAGGGTTGCCAAACAGCAGCGGGTAATGATTGCTGAACATAATCAGCACTACTGGCAAGGTCATGTAATTATTATGCAAACTGCGTTGTTTGGCGGCCTGGCCCAGCTTAGGATCCGGCGCTTTACCTGCCAGCATAGAGGCGACCACTTTGCGCTGGTTGGGAATGATGATGAAGAACACATTCGCCGCCATGGCGGTGCCGACAATGGCGCCCATATGCATCACCGCGCCGCGTCCGGAAAACACCAAATTTAACCCATAGGCAAAGCCCATGAGTACAAAAAACCACACCGCCCCCAGCAAAGCATTGTTCTTACGCAAAGGTGATTTACAAAGGCCATCATAAATCAGCCACCCAGCGGCCAAAACAAGAAGACCAAGGCCTGTGGCCTGAAGATTGGTCATGTCCAGTTTAGAGCGATCAATCAGATAAAGATCGGCGGACCAGTAATACATTAACGCCAGAAGCGCGAAGCCGGAAAGCCAGGTGGTGTAGGCCTCCCATTTGAACCAGTGCAGATCATCGGGCATGTGATCCGGTGCCACCAGATATTTTTTCTTGTGGTAAAATCCGCCGCCATGCACCGCCCAGAGCGCGCCAAAAACGCCTTTGTCTTTTTCGTCTTTTTCAGGGCGCAAGGAATTGTCCAGCCAGATGAAATAAAAGCTGGAACCGATCCAGGCAATGCCCGCAATCACATGCAGCCAGCGGATCGCCATATTCAGCCAGGGGGTGATGTCGAGGTCCATAATCTAGGTTCCAAACTCATTCAGGGTCAGAAGTTGCGCCGCCACAGAAACCGCAATGGCTTCGGGGGCTTTGCCGGGAATGCCGTCCATTCCAATGGGGCAGGTCAGTCGGTCCAGCCTATCTTGCGTGATGTCTTCTTTTTTAAGGCGATGGGCAAAACGCGCCCGCTTGGTTTTAGAGCCGATCAGTCCGCAAAAGGTAAAGTCTCCGCGACGTAAAATAGCGCGCACCAGTTGATAATCCAGTTCGTGATCGTGGGTCAGAACGATGAAAATTGCATCTATGGGTGCATCTTTGATGGCATTTACCGGTTCGGCCAGACGCAGGGTTTTTACCCCATCACGCCGGTTTTGCGTAAAACTTTCCGGGCGTTGATCGACCCAGGAAATGGCAAAAGGCAGGCCCGTCAGAACCCGCACCAAAGCCGTGCCCACATGGCCCGCACCAAAAAGATAAAGCGGGACGGGCGGGGTTGCGTTCTCGATAAGGCGCTCCCGAATAGCTCCCGGCGATCCGGTAAAGCGCTCATACTCCAGGGCCACCTGACCGCCGCAACACTGGCCCAGATCCGGACCCAGTATCATGGTTTCGCTTAAATGTTGCGGGCCGCTTTCTAAAATTTCCCGGGCCCTGGCCGCCGCCCCAAATTCCAGCGCGCCGCCGCCAATGGTGCCATATTGGCGCGTGGCCGTGACCAGCATTTGCGTGCCAATACCGCGCGGGGCCGAGCCTTTGACATCGGCCAGGCTGACCAGAACCGCGCCGGTTGTCTGGCTCAATTCGCGCAACGCATTTTCGTGCCAGGCGCTCATGTTTCGGCGCCCTCTTGCAAGGCCGTAACGGCGCGAAAAATGGCCTCTGGCGTTGCCGGAGCGTGCAGATCGGGCAGGGTCTTGTAATTGCCAACGCTGGCCACCGCATCGGTGATGGCGCTAAAGACCGAAATGGCTAGCATGAGAGGCGGTTCGCCCACGGCCTTGGATTTATGAATGGTCTCTTCTGAGTTTTCACCGTCTTCATATAGTGTAACATTGAATACGGGAGGGCGGTCCGAACAGGCCGGAATTTTATAGGTAGAGGGGGCATGGGTGCGCAAAACGCCCTGATCATCAAACACCAGTTCTTCCGAGGTGAGCCAGCCTGCACCCTGTACAAAGCCGCCCTCGATCTGGCCGATATCCAGCGCCGGATTTAGGGATTTGCCCACATCATGGACAATATCAACACGCAAAATTTTGCTCTCGCCGGTGAGTAAATCCACCTCAACTTCGCTGATCGCCGCGCCATAGGCATAATAATAAAACGGCTTTCCGGTATGTTTTTTGCGGTCATAATGAATATCCGGCGTGGCATAAAACCCGGCCCCGGACAGCGAAATACAGGCTAGATAAGCCGCTTTGACCAGCGCTTCAAACGTCCAGTTTTTGGTTCCCGCTCGCACATGGCCGTGTTTAAAAACAACGTCAGTAGAGACGCATCCGGCGTCCTTGGCGGCAAAGTCCGCAAGGCGGGTCTTGATGGTTTGCGCCGCCCGCTGGGCCGCCATGCCGTTCAGGTCTGTGCCAGAGGAGGCAGCGGTGGCAGAGGTGTTGGGCACTTTGTCGGTATCGGTGGCGGTGATCTTGACCTTACCGAAATCAATCTGAAATTCTTCGGCGACAATTTGAGCGATTTTGGTGTTCAGGCCTTGCCCCATTTCGGTGCCGCCATGGTTCAGATGCACGCTACCATCGGTATAGACGTGCACCAGGGCGCCTGCCTGATTAAGAAACGTGGTGGTAAAGGAAATGCCAAATTTTACCGGCGTTAAGGCAATGCCACGGCGTACATATTTGTGGCTGTCATTAAAGACGCGCACTGCCTCGCGGCGGGCTGTATAATCGGCGCGGCGCTCCAGATCTTCAATAATCTGCGGCGCGACATTGTCCATCACCCGCTGGCCATAGGGGGTGAAATCCCGCCCCATTTTATTGTAAAGATTGACCTTCCGTACGTCCAAAGGATCTTTGCCCAAATGCAGGGCGATGGCATCCATCACCCGTTCAATGGCGATCATGCCTTGCGGCCCACCAAAGCCGCGAAAAGCAGTATTAGAGACCGTGTTGGTGCGAAAACGCCGTGAAGTAATGTCGGCATTATTCAGAAAATAAGCATTATCCGCATGGAACATGGCGCGGTCATTGATCGCCGCCGAGAGGTCCATCGAGCAGCCACAGCGCGAAGCCAGATCCAGAAAAATACCACTGAGGCGGCCCGTATCATCAAAGCCGACTTTATAGTCAATTTCAAAATCATGGCGTTTGCCGGTCATCACCATGTCATCATCGCGGTCGAGCACCAGACGTGCCGGACGCCCGGTTTTGTGGGTAGCCAGTGCCGTCATGGCGGCGATTAAAGCGGCCTGGGTTTCCTTGCCGCCAAAGCCGCCGCCCATGCGCCGCACCAAAATACGCACGTCGTGGCTTTGCTTGTTCAAAAGGTGCGCGATCAGGTGTTGCACTTCGCTGGGGTGCTGAGTTGAGGAGGTAAGGGTCATGTCCCCATCCTCGCCGGGTATACACTCAGCGGCCTGGCTCTCCAGATAAAAATGATCCTGTCCGCCGACGCGAAAATTTCCGGTAAGGGTATGTTGTGCAAAGCGCAACGCCTCTTCGGTCGAGCCCATAAACATAATCTGTTCCGGCTCGAGATCCGTTTTGGCGGCGCGGGCCTCGGATATGGTCAAAATGGCTGGCAGGTCTTCATATTCGATGATTGCAAGGGCGGCGGCATGGCGCGCGGCGGCAAGGCAGGTCGCGGCCACGGCAAAGATCGCCTGCCCCGCATAGACCACCTCATCCACCGCAAACACCGGATCATCGCCGGTGCCGGTGGGGCTGACATCATTGGTGCCCGGAATGTCCTTGGCGGTGAGGACGCAGACCACCCCCGGCGCGGCGCGTACGGCGCTAAGGTCGAGCTTAGTGATCTTTGCATGGGCACGGGTGGAAAGACCCGGTTGCAAATGCAAAAGACCCGGCGGGCAGGGCAGATCGTCTACATAGATAGCCTCGCCGGTGACGTGTTTGTGGGCGCTGTCATGGGGCACGCTTTGAAATTTAGCCATGATGCATTTCCCTCGCCAGATAAGGCGCATCCTCGCCAAGATAAAACTTCCACAACAAGTTTTGCGCGGCGTTCAGGCGATAATCGGCGCTGGCGCGCATATCGCTAAGCGGGGTGAAATCCTGCGCCAATGCGCTCATTGCGGTGCGGATATTGTTCTCGCTCCACTCTTTGCCAATCAAGGCCGCTTCGGCGGTTTTGGCACGGGCCGGAATCGCCGCCATGCCACCAAAGGCAAAGCGGACCTCGGTCACTTTTTCATCTTTCATACACACAAAAAACGCCCCGCACAGGGCCGAAATATCCTGATCAAAGCGCTTGGAAATTTTATAAACAGCAAAGCGTGTGGCGGGGTCTGGCGCAGGTACAAAGATGCTTTCAACGAATTCGCCGCGTGTGCGATCCTGCTGGCCATAAGCGATAAAATAATCTTCCAGCGCTATGCGCCTGCAGGTGTTGTTTTTATGTAAAACCAGCTCAGCGCCAAGGGCGATCAGCGGCGGCGGCATGTCGCCAATGGGCGATCCATTGGCAATATTGCCACCAATGGTCCCAGCGTTCCTGATTTGCGTGGAGCCAATGCGGCGCGCCATTTCCCCCAACGTGGGATGCAGATTACCAAGTGCGGCGTGGGCGGCGGCATAGCTGGTCCCGGCCCCGATGGTCAGGCCACTTTTATCTTGCGAAATTTTGGCAAAACCAACCACTCGGCCAATGTCAATCAAGGTCTCAAGGACGGCGTGTTTTTTGGTTACCCACAGGCCCACATCGGTGCCACCGGCCAATATGGTGGCCTCTGGATGATCCGCATAAAGCGCGGCCAGTTCGTCCAGCGATTGCGGCGCAAAATACTTTTTTCCCGCGCCAGTCAGAGGACAGGTCATGGAAAGCGCCAGCGTGTCCTGTTTTGCGGACTCGGCCAATGCAATGTCTTCAATTTTGGGATAATCATACATCGCCTTGGCCGCCCGAATAATCGGCGAATAGCCGGTACAGCGGCACAAATTGCCCGCCAGAACATCGTTCAGCGTTTCTTCATCCACCGCGCCGTCATTACGGTAATGGGCATAAAGGCTCATCACAAAGCCAGGCGTGCAAAACCCGCATTGCGATCCATGATGCTCGACCAAAGCGCGCTGCACCGGGTGCAATTTACTGTCCTTGGCCACCCCCTCAACACTGATCACGGTTTTACCATCCAGTGTCGGCAAAAAGGCGATGCAGGCGTTCAGCGCCTGCCAGTGAGGTGTGCGATCCGGATCGCCAATCACCACGGTGCAGGCCCCGCAATCGCCCTCGGCGCAACCTTCCTTGGTGCCGGTCAGGCTGCGTGTCTGCCGTAACCAGTTGAGCAAGGTCAGGGTGGGGTCGGGGTTTTGAACCTCAACGGTCTTGCCGTTCAGGGTGAAGGAAACGGTATCGCGCATTAGCTGCCCCGGTATGTGGAATAGCCAAAGGGCGAAACCAGCAGCGGCACATGATAATGGGCGTCCATGTCGGCCAACCCAAACTCAATGGCGACCACGCCTAAGAAGGCAGGTTCGGGCAGATCAACGCCTTTGGCGCGGTAATAGTCAGCCACGCCAAATTCCAGACGGTAAAGGCCGGGGCGCATGTTTTCGGGCGTGATCAGCGGTGCATCGCAACGCCCATCCGCATTGGTGTGGGTCTCAAGGAGAAGCTTGCCGCCCTCAAAATACAGGCGCAGGCTCATCCCGGCTGCCGGACAGCCGTTTGCGGTATCCAATACATGCGTGGTCAGTCCAGCCATTTTTTCTCCCATACCCTTGTATAGTGTCATTACCCGACTCGTTGGGGTAATCCAGTCTTTTTCTTTTTACAYGCYCTGSATYGMCRRGACAGACCCGGCAATGACAAACCAGATACTATCACTTAGTAAGGCACTGAAAAGCATCAGGCACATTGAGATATGCAATGACACACCCCCCTTATCCGCGCGATCTTATCGGTTATGGCCCCAATCCGCCAAAGGCAGGCTGGCCGGGCGGGGCGCGTATCGCCATTCAGCTGGTGCTGAATTATGAAGAAGGCGGCGAAAATTCCGTGCTGCACAATGATGCCGGGGCGGAAACCTTTTTGTCCGAAATTATTGGCGCGGCGCCGGTGCCGGATGCCCGCCATATGAGCATGGAAAGCCTTTATGAGTATGGCAGTCGCGCCGGGGTATGGCGGATGCTGGATCTCTTTGTGCGCTTAGGCGTGCCGGTCACCGTGTTTGCCGTGGCCATGGCGCTGCAACGTAACCCGGCGGTATGCGAGGCCATCATGCGGGCCGGGCACGAAATTGCCAGCCATGGCCTGCGCTGGATCAATTACCAAAATGTGCCGGTGCAGGTGGAACGCGCCCATATGGATGAGGCGGTGGAGATTCTCACCCGTCTGACCGGGGAGCGGCCGCTGGGCTGGTATACCGGGCGGACCAGCCCCCACACCCGCGATCTGGTGGCYGGGTATGGTGGCTTTTTGTATGATGCCGATGATTATTCCGACGATCTTCCGTTTTGGTCAACGCAAGTGAAGGGGCCGCATTTGATCGTGCCCTATACGCTGGATGTAAACGATATGCGCTTTTGTGCGCCGCAAGGCTTTAATGCCGGTGACCAGTTTTATACTTATCTGAAAGACACCTTCGACACGCTCTATCGGGAGGGGGAAACCCACCCCAAAATGATGTCGATCGGCACCCATTGCCGCATTGCCGGCAGACCTGGSCGTCTGGCGGCGCTGGAACGCTTTATCCGTTATGCGCAAAGCCATGAGGATGTCTGGTTTGCCCGGCGTGTGGATATTGCCCGGCACTGGCATAAACATCACCCTTGTGAAGGGGCGAAAGCATGAGTTTGAACCCCGATCCGGCTCAAATGGATGAGGGCGGTTTTGTGGCCGCCTATGGTGGCATTTACGAGCATTCGCCCTGGATCGCCAAGGCCGTCTGGCAAACCCTCGGTGGCAAGGTGCCGCGCAGCGCTATTAAATTATCTCTGTTGATGGCCGGGGTGTTGGAGGGGGCTGGTATGGATGCCAAACTGGCGCTTCTGCGCGCTCACCCGGACCTTGCAGGCAAGGCGGCCATTGCCGGTGATCTGACGCAATCCTCGCGCAGCGAGCAGGCGGGCGCGGGCCTTGATGCCTGCACGGCAGAAGACTTTGCCCGTTTTGAGCGCCAGAATGCCGCCTATAAAGAAAAGTTCGGCTTTCCCTTTATTGTCGCGGTTAAGGGTCTGACCCGCCACGATATTCTGGACCAGTTTGAGGTGCGTCTGCAAAATCGCCGCGATAAAGAATTACAAACGGCGCTGGCCGAGGTGAATAAAATCGCCCGCCTGCGCCTTACCGCCATGGAAGATGAAACATGACCCCTGACCTTACCCCAATGTGTCATTACCCGGCTTGTCCGGGTAATCCAGAGACGGTTCTCATTTTAACTGGGTTGCCCGAATAAATCGGGCAATGACAGTGTGGAGATAAACGACATGATCCCCGATTTTGCCAAAGAAAATATCGATCTTGCCCAACCGCGCCTGGGGTCCAAAGTGATCTATGCCACGGACGATTTTTTTGCCGACAAGGCCCGTTTGATCAGCCCCGAAGCGCCAGTGTTTATCGAAGGAAAATACGATGATAACGGCAAGTGGATGGATGGTTGGGAAAGCCGGCGCAAGCGGGTGCCTGGCCATGATCATTGCATTATCCGCCTTGGGCGGCCGGGGGTAATCCGTGGTTTTTTAATCGATACTTCGCATTTTACCGGCAATTACCCGCCCTTTGCCTCGTTGGAGGCCTGCACCTCGGATGCGGACATTCCGGGCGAGGAGGACTGGCGTGAACTGGTGCCTAAAACGGCGCTAAAGGGCGATTCGCAACACTATGTGGCGGTTAAGGAAGCTGGCATCTTTACCCATGTGCGTTTGCATATCTATCCCGATGGCGGGGTGGCGCGCCTGCGCATTTATGGCACCATCAATAAGGACTGGACGCAGGTGGCGGGCGATACGCTGATTAATCTGGCGGCGCTGGAAGAGGGCGCGCGGCCCCTTAGCTGTAATGATCAGCATTTTGGCACGCCGGAAAATATGCTGGCGCCCGGCAAGGGCATTAATATGGGCGATGGTTGGGAAACCCGGCGACGACGCGAGCCGGGTCATGACTGGGCGGTGATCGCCCTGTCCCATCCCGGCGTGATCGAAAAGGCGGTGATCGACACCGCATTTTTCAAGGGCAATTACCCGGACCGGGCGTTTTTACAGGCGGCTCTGATAACGGATAAAACTGATGAGCAAGTTTTGGCCGAGGCCGAAAACTGGCCGGTCCTTCTCCCTGAGCAAAAACTTGTCGCCGACACGGTGCATGAATTTACCGATGCATTGGCGGCGATCGGTCCGGTCAGCCATGTGCGCCTGAACATCATTCCCGATGGTGGGGTCAGCCGCCTGCGCCTTTGGGGCAGGCTGGCATAAAATCCAGACCCTCACCTTTACAAGCGGTAAGGAGGGGCGCATAGGCGCATTTGGTGCCAGACTCCGGTCGCGCCTATTCTTTACAATTTGAAAGCAGTGTCATGGAAATCGTGCGCAAGAATCCGTTTCGAAACCTCAAGGGCGATATTTTTGGCGGCCTGACCGCCGCTGTGATTGCGCTGCCATTGGCGCTGGCCTTTGGGGTGGCCTCTGGCCTTGGCCCGGCGGCGGGGCTTTATGGCGCTATTGCCACCGGGTTTTTTGCGGCTGTTTTTGGCGGCACACCGGCGCAGGTTTCCGGCCCCACCGGGCCGATGACCGTGGTGATGGGCGCGGTGGTTGCCGCCCATGCGGGCACCTTGCCAGAGGCCTTTGCCATTGTCATGCTGGGCGGTGCCTTTCAGATCCTTTTTGGTTTTGCCAGGGTTGGCCATTATGTGCGCTATACCCCCTATTCAGTGGTGTCAGGCTTTATGACCGGCATTGGTATGATCATCATTATTATCCAGACCTTACCGTTTCTGGGCCTGCCAGCGGCTGAGGGTGGCCCCGTGGGGGCGGTGCGCGCGCTGTTGCAAATTAACCTGCATGCTATTGGCTTTAACGCGCCTGCGCTGGCCATTATCTCGCTGGTGACCATCGTGTTGTGGCCACAGACTTTACGCCGTTTTGTGCCCTCGCCGCTGGCTGCTTTGCTGGTTGGCACACTGGCCGGGGTGTTTCTGCTCAAAGGCGTGCCCACCATCGGGGCTATTCCGGCCGGCTTGCCGGGCCTGCATATTCCGGTGTTCAGCTTTGATCATCTGGGCGGCATGGTTCAGGCAGGGCTGGTACTGGCTTTGCTGGGCTCTATCGACAGTTTGCTGACCTCTCTGGTGGCCGATTCCATTACCCGCACCGCCCATGATTCCAATCAGGAGCTGATCGGGCAGGGCATTGGCAATATGGTGGCTGGGCTGATCGGCGGCCTGCCCGGTGCCGGTGCCACCATGCGCACGGTGATTAATGTACGCGCCGGGGGGCGCACCCCGATATCGGGGGCCATACATGCATTGGTTTTGTTAACTCTAGCTCTGGGTCTTGGGCCTTTGGCGGCGCAAATCCCGCTGGCGGTGCTGGCCGGGATTTTGATGAAAGTCGGTTGGGATATTATTGACTGGAGTTATCTGAAACACGTACACATGGTGCCCCGCGACAAGGCGGTGGTGATGATTATCACGTTTTTAATGACGGTGTTTGTGGACCTGATCACCGCCGTGGCGGTGGGCATAATACTGGCTGCCTTTGTTAATTCCCGGGCGCTTAGCGAAGAACAGCTAAAGGGCGTGCATCACCATAGCGGTGAAGGCGATGAKGATGCCATGTTGACCGAAGAAGAGCGCGATCTGTTGCGCCAGGCCAAAGGCCGCGTGATCGTCACCCGTTTGCGCGGGGCATTTTCCTATGCGTCGGCGCGAGAGTTGGGCCGCCGTGTCAGTCAACAAATTCTTGGTCGTCTGGTGGATATTTATGATTTTTCAGAGGCCGGTTATATAGACCCCAGTGCAGCCATGGCGCTGGATGATGTGTTCAAACAGGCAAAGCAGGGTAATCAGACGGTTATGGTGGCGGGGCTAACCGGCAAGGCCAAAAAAACTCTGGAAGGCTTTGGTATTCTGGATCTGGTGCAAAGCGAGCATCGCTTTGAAAGCCGCCATGAAGCGATTATCGCGGCGCTGGATCTGGTGGCTAAAGAGTCTGAGGCGTGACCATATAAACACAGCCATCATGCCGGTGAAAACCGGCATCCAGTTCAGCGGTTATCTATGCTCTAAGGTCTTGCCTCTTTTAATACTGCACTGGATTCCGATTTTCATCGGAATGACAAAGCGAAATGCCTCAGTCATCCAGACTTTCCATCACCTCTTCGGAGATGTCAAAATTGGCATAGACGTTTTGCACATCATCGGAATCTTCCAGCGCATCCATCAGCTTTAACAGTATGCCGGCCTTGTCGGCACCAACATCGATGGTGTTTTGCGGCTTCCAGATCATATTGGCAGAGCCTGGCTCACCAAAATTGGTTTCCAGCGCCTTGACCACTTCGTGCAGGTCTTCGCGGGCGCAATAAATGATGTGGGTATCAGCATCCGAGACTACATCTTCGGCACCGGCCTCAATGGCGGCTTCCAGCATGGTGTCTTCATCGGCGGCATCAGCGGCATATTGCACTTCGCCAATATGGTCGAACATAAAGGCGACCGATCCGGTTTCGCCCAAATTACCGCCGTTTTTGGCAAAGGCAGTGCGCACTTCAGCGGCGGCGCGGTTTTTATTATCGGTGGAAACCTCGACAATGATGCCAATGCCTGCCGGGCCAAAGCCTTCATAACGGATCTCTTCATAATCGGCACCGTCCGCGCCAGTGGCCTTGTCGACGGCGCGCTGAATATTGTCTTTTGGCACCGATTGGGATTTGGCGTTATTGATCGCCAGACGCAGGCGCGGATTGGCATCCGGGTCGCCACCGCCCATTTTGGCGGCAATGGCAATTTCCTTGGAAAGTTTGGAAAACAGTTTGGAACGCGCCTTGTCCTGGCGTCCCTTGCGGTGCTGAATATTTGCCCATTTTGAGTGTCCGGCCATCGGGGCCTCCATCGGTATGGTGATCAATTTCGAGAATGTGTAAGACGGCCACGCCTGCGCGGCAAGGGCAGCGACGCGCTAAGCTCAGCCCATGGGATTAAAGCCCTTGGGCATCATCGCGGCCAGCGGCCCGGCAACCTTGGCCATTTGTTCGCGTGCGA
Organism: Robiginitomaculum sp.; assembly: GCA_002733485.1. Taxonomy (GTDB): domain Bacteria; phylum Pseudomonadota; class Alphaproteobacteria; order Caulobacterales; family Maricaulaceae; genus Robiginitomaculum_B. The sequence continues at coordinate 3,864 of NVVU01000054.1, read as the reverse complement.
CCTCGTCCACTTTGCGCCGGGCATCATTAATGGCGGCCACCATCAGGTCTTCCAATACATTGGCGGCCTCTTCGCCCTCTTCCATCAGGGTGGGGTCAATATGCACTGTGCGGGCTTCGCCTTTGCCATTCAGGGTAACCGAGACCATGCCGCCACCAGCGCGCCCTTCGACCTCCTGATCCGCCAGTCCCTGTTGGGCGGCGGCCAGTCTGGCCTGCATTTCCTGGGCCTGTTTCATCATGGCGGCAATATCGGTCATGATTTATCTCCTGATCCCTCAATGGGCATTTTGATGCTGACAATTTTTGTCCCCGGAAACACATCCATAATATTCTTCATCTCGACGGATTGTTCCACTTCAAGGCGCAATTTTGCGTCTCTCATTTTTTTCTGTTCGGCCAGGGTCGGCGCGCCCTTGGCCTTGCCGTCCAGACTGATCAGCCAGTTCTGGCCGGTTTGATCGCGCAAAAACCGGGTCAGTTGCGGGGCCAGGTCAGCCGGGGCATCCGACTCTGGCTCAAACACGATGGAGCCCTGGCGAAAGCTGACCAGACGAACACAGCGGCGCACCATGGCGCCAAGGTGCATTTCCCGTTTGGCACCCAGCAAGGCCACCACTTCTTCCAAAGAGTGCAATTGCGCCACCGGCTCGCCCTCGGGCAGGGGGGCTGGTTCAGGCATAGTCTGCATGGCCGGGGCGGCGTTGCCGCTATTGGCCTTAGGGCCGGAACGGGGCGTGTTTTTGGAGGGCGAAGATACAGGCGCGGACGCGGGTGAGGGGGGGTCGGGCTTGCTTTGCGGGCCGTCGCGTAACAGGCGCGCCGCCTCTTCAGGGCCCGGCAGGGCAGCAGCGGCACAGATGCGAATGAGTGCCATTTCGGTGGCGCTTAGCGGGTCCGGGGCCAGCCGGGCCTCGTCCAGAGCTTTCAGCAACATTTGCCACAGCCGGGCCAATTGCCCGAGGCTTAGATCGGCCCCCAACTGGCGTACGATGGCGGCGCTGTCGCCATATTCTTCCAGCGGCGTATCCTCGCCCATAATGCTGGCGCGGGTACATTGATGGCAATGATCCAGCAGATCGCGAAGAACAATCAGCGGATCGGCCCCGGCCTCGAACTGGCTTTGCAGTTCTGTGCAACAGGCSGCCGCATCRCCCTTGGCGGCCATGGCAAAAAGATCCAGCACCCGGGTGCGATCGGCCARGCCTAGCATGGTGCGAATATCYTCGCCGGAAACCTGCCGCTTGCCTTCTTCCTGCACCAGTGCCTGATCCAGTATAGAGAGGGCATCGCGGACCGAACCTTCGGCGGCGCGCGAGATTAGCGCCAGACCGTCCGGGGCGACCTCTGCCCCTTCTTTTTCGCAAATGTTTTGCAAATGCGCGATCAATTGGTCACGGCCAATGCGCGCCAGATCAAAACGCTGGCAACGGGACAATACCGTCACCGGCACTTTGCGAATTTCCGTGGTGGCAAAAATAAACTTGGCGTGGGGTGGTGGCTCTTCCAGCGTTTTTAAAAGCGCATTAAATGCCGAGGTGGAAAGCATATGAACTTCGTCAATAATATAGACTTTGTAACGTGCCGATACCGGGGCATAGCGCACCCCGTCCAGAATTTCGCGAATGTCGTTAATGCCGGTATGGGAGGCAGCATCCATTTCCATCACATCCACATGACGCGAGGCGGCAATGGCGGCGCAATGCACGCCCGGCGGGTTCAGCGATATGGAGGGGCCATCCACGCCTTCGCGTTCATAATTCAGGGCACGGGCCAAAAGCCGCGCCGTGGTGGTCTTGCCCACCCCGCGCACACCGGTCAGCATAAACGCATGGGCCACCCGGCCGGTGGCAAAGGCGTTGGTCAGAGTGCGCACCATTGGGTTCTGACCGATCAGGTCTTCAAAACACTGGGGGCGGTATTTGCGCGCCAACACCTGATAACCCTTGTCCCTGGATGCCGCTGTGGGCAAATCAAGGCCAAGGTCCGTTGCGGGCGTATCGTTTGGTGGAGAAGAATCGTTCGCTGTCATGGGCGCACTTTAGCGTGGCATGAATGGACATGCCAGCGCGGGAAACCGAATGAGAAGATTAAAGTGGAGACTGAACAACGACCCGCGAAAAACTCGTTACGGCTGCTTCCTTCCGGATCTGACCGGGTTGGCGAGGAACACGTCCACTGCCAGCCTCCGAAAAACAGTATATCAGGCCTCGGGCACAAGAAAACCAAGCAAACCGGTGAAAAACAGTTTGTTCTCTCGGCAAACGCACCTTGGCAATAGAGGCAAGATTACATGAAGTTTTCGTCATGATCAGTTTCTAGCTTGTTTAGTTCGCGGTAAAAAGCCAAGAAAGGGCACAGAGAAAACATGCATATTTAGCAAAGACAAGGGTCCGGACCATGAAACGAATACCGGTTTTGGTGCTGGTCGGCACGATTGTGCTCGCCATAATAGCATTGTTTATCTTTCGTGGAAACGGCGATGCCTCTGGTGGGCAATACGATATTGAGACCGCCAAGGTCAGCAAAGGCGATGTGGCGCGCATTGTCTCGGCCTCAGGCGCGGTGCGGGCGCTGACCACGGTTGAAGTTGGTTCACAGCTTTCGGGCCAGGTGGTCGAGCTGTATGCGGATTTTAATTCTCAGGTCAAAGCCGGGCAATTGGTGGCGCGTATAGATCCGCAAACCTTTGCCACACGGGTGCAACAGGCCAAGGCGGACCTGCTGAGTGCCAAGGCCAATGTCGCCGTGCAACAGGCCGGCATTGCCCGTGCCCTGGCGATGCTCTCTCAGGCGCAAAAGGATTTTCAGCGTCAGGAACAATTGCTGAAAGAAGATGCCATCTCTCAGGCGCTTTTTGATTCCACCGAGCGCGCTTTGGCTGTGGCTCAGGCGGATCTGGCACTGGCCAAAGCCCAGCACCAGAGTTCGCTGGCCTCGATGACCCAGCGCGAGGCGGCGCTGGAAACCGCCAATGTGGATTTCAATCGCACCTATATTCGCTCGCCCATTGACGGGGTGGTGATTGAGCGCGCCATTGATGTGGGCCAGACGGTGGCGGCCTCTTTCTCAGCCCCGGTTCTGTTTCGTATTGCTCAGGATCTGGGGGATATTCGCATAGATGCGGCGGTGGTCGAGGCCGATATAGGCGGTATCACTGAGGGCGACAAAGTGGTCTTTACCGTGGATGCCTATCCCGATGACCAGTTTAGCGGCGTGGTGGAACAGGTGCGTCTGGCGGCGACCGAATTGCAAAACGTGGTGACCTATACGGTGGTAATTGCGGCGGCTAATCCACAAATGAAATTGCTTCCCGGCATGACCGCCAATGTAGAGATTACCGCCGACAAGCGTGAAAATGTGTTGCGCATTGCCTCGGGGGCTTTGCGGTTTTCTCCGCCCAAAAACGGCCCGCCCATGGCCCAGGCTGCCCCCCCCGGGCGCGGGGGAGGTGATCGCCGGGGCGGGGCCTTTGCCCGCCAGTTTGCGGAATTGGGGGTGAGCGCGGAGGCGCAAAAAGCCATTGGCGCCGATATGCGAAAAGAAATGCAGGCCTTTGCCAAACTGGCACAAAGTCCGGCGGCGCAGTTTGATCGTAATGGCATGCGCCAGCGCCGCCGCGCCATTATCGAGCGGGTGCTGAAACGCCACCTTAGCGCCGGGCAATACGACGCCTATGTTAAAAAACAAAAGGCCAGTGCCAATCTGAAACGGGCGCAGGCCTGGCAACAAAATGAAGACGGGGCATTGGCCCCGCGCCCGTTGGTGCTGGGTCTGGATGATGGCGAATATGTTGAAATTTTGCGCGGTGCCAAAGAAGGCGATGTCTTTATTACCCGGCTGCGGATCAAAAGTGACGGCAAGA